>NZ_JADPAA010000008.1:6492-179692 GCF_015669365.1 Clostridium sp. 1001283B150210_160208_E6
AGTTGGTTTAAGGCACCGGTCTTGAAAACCGGCGTACCTTCACGGGTACCCAGGGTTCGAATCCCTGTCTCTCCGCCACTATATTTTTTTATTTAGAAGGCACATGGAGAATTACTCAAGTGGCTGAAGAGGCGCCCCTGCTAAGGGCGTAGGCTGGGCAACTGGCGCCCGGGTTCAAATCCCGGATTCTCCGCCAAAAAGCATCTAACTTTTGTTAGATGCTTTTTTATTTAAAATATTACAAAAAGTAACAAACTCTATTTGTTAATAATATTATATATGTTACAATTTATAATGTGGTTATAAACGATTGGGGGATAAAATGAAGAGAGAAATAAGGAATAATGTTAAGAGAAAGCAGATGTTTATAGTAACTATAATGGTTATCCTAATTTCTAGTGTTGGACTTATTGGGGTATCTAATGTAATTACAACAAAGGCAGCTGAACGAGAAAAATTAAAAATTAAGAATGAAAAAATAATGGAGTTAAATGAACAAATTAAAGGAATATATGATAATGAAAATAAGGCTATAGAGGAAGCTATAAATAACATGGTAAAAGGATCAGATAATTATGGAGTTTATTATGAGGATTTAATAAGTGGACAAGCTATAGCTTACAATGAAAATAAATATTTTACTGCAGCAAGTACAATTAAAGTAGCACTTGTTATGAATGTTGCAGATACAATACAACGAGGAGAATTAAAAGGTACTGATACAGTACTTTATACATCTGAAGAATATGAGGGAGGAACTGGAATACTTCAAGATTACGTGGTTGCTGATAAAACAGAGGTAGAGGTTTCTAAGCTTATGGAATTAGCTATAACTTATTCTGATAATATAGCTACTCAGATGTTAAAAAAGACTTGTGAACCAATATGCTCCTATGTGTTAAAAATAACTGGTGAGCCTAGAAATGATGAAATAAATAATTTAACAGCAAAGCAACAAGGAATAATATTAAAGAGATTATATGATAATCCAGATAATAATCCACTTTATGACACTATAATAGGATACATGAAAAATACTATCTTTCATGATAGGTTAGATAAGTATCTACCTTATGAGGTAGTAGCTCATAAAATAGGAAGTTATAATGAATATACACATGATACAGGAATAGTATATTCAGAAAGACCATATTCATTATCTGTTTATACTAAATCTATTAATACCGAACCTATGGCCAAGCTTTCGAAGGCAATATATGATTTAAAAATAAGTACTGATGAGCAAGTTAAATCATTAAAAGAAGCGTATAAAAATGAGTATGGTATTGATTTAGAAGAAGTTAATTAGAGTATCTACCAAAGATACTCTTTTTTTATATTTATAATACTTATAAAATAGAAATATAGGGAAAGTATTAAAAGAAGAGATTAAATTCTTATAGGAGTAAAAAGTATGGGAATAAGATTTATTTATGGTAGAGCAGGAAGCGGAAAAAGTACATATTGTTTAAATTCAATAAAGAATAGGATAAATGATAATAATGGTAATAGATTAATTTACTTAGTACCTGAACAATATACATTTCAAAGAGAAACTATGTTATTAAAAGATGTAGGAGAAGAAGGTTTATTGAGAGCCCAAGTTTTAAGCTTTAAAACTATGGCTCAAAGGGTTTTCGAGGAATGTGGTGGAAGGGTTCATGATAGAATGAGAGATGCCGGAAAGAGCATGCTTATTCATAAAATATTGCAAGAAAGTGAAGAAAATCTTCAATATTTTAATAGGATTTCAAAAGAGCAGGGATTTACAGATATAATATCAGATACTATAACCGAATTTAAGAAGTATAATGTTACTCCCAGTGTATTAAGAGAAGGAATAACTAAAATAGATGATGAGGAGTTACAATGGAAGTTAACAGATTTAGCTAATATATTTGAGAAATTTGATCTAAGTATTTCAGAAAACTTAGTTGATACTGATGATGAGTTAACATACTTAGCAAATAAGTTAAATAATTGTGGTTTATATGATAATGCAGAGATATGGATAGATGAATTTACAACATTTACTCCTCAGCAGATGGAAGTAATAAAGGTATTAGCTAAGAAATGTAAGGGGGTAAATATAGCTCTTTGCATGGATGAAGTTATCAGTGGTGATAGCAGTGAAGTAACTGATATATTTAATCCTTTAAAAACAACAGAATTAAGAATACTTAACATGATGAGAAATGAGCATATAGGATATGAGCAGCCAGTAAATTTAAATAATAATAAAAATAATAGATTTAAAGATAATGATGAGTTAAAGCATCTAGAAAAGTATTTCTTTACATATCCATTTAAAAGTTATAAGCAAGATGTAAATACTATACGTTTGTATAAAGCAAATAATTCTTATGATGAAGTTGAGAATGTAGCAAAGGAAATATTAAGGTTTGTAAGAGATAAAGGATATAGATTTAGAGATATTTCGGTTGTGTGTAGAAATATAGATGACTATGAAAAAATAGCTACAGTTATATTTAATGAATATGATATACCATTTTTCTTAGATAAAAAGATTGATATATTAAGCAATCCATTAATAATTCTTATACTATCATCAATAGAAGTGATGATCAGAAATTGGTCATATGAAAGTGTATTTAAATATCTGAAGAGTGGTTTAGTTAACATAGATAGACATGAAATAGATATTTTAGAAAACTATGTGCTTGCTAATGGGATAAAAGGATTTAAGTGGACAAATGAATTGAGTATATCAGAGGAAGATAATGATGAAATAGATCCTATAAAAGTTATGATTAAGGTTAGAGAACCATTACTTAACCTACATTCTAAAATAAGAGGTAATAAGAGTGTAAAAGCAATATGTACTGCTATTTACGAGTTCTTAGTTGAATTAGACTGTTTTAATAGGATAGAAGAATGGATAAGTGAATTTGATGAGAATGGTATGCAAGGTAATGTTATGGAGTACCAACAGGTATCAGAGATAGTGATAGATATATTAGATCAGGCAGTTGATGTTATAGGAGAGGATTTAATTACAATAAATGAATTCTATAAGGTTTTAAATGCAGGCTTTCAAAATAAGGAGATAGGTATAATACCAATAGCATTAGATCAAGTAAATATAGGAGATATAGCAAGAATAAAGGGTAGAAATGTAAAAGTACTATTTATAGTTGGAGTTAATGACGGGATACTACCAGCAGCAAATAAAGATGAGGGGATTTTATCTGATAGGGATAGGGATCTACTTAAAGAAAATGGGATAGAGTTATCATCAAGTACCAGAGCTAAAGTTTTTGAAGAACAGTATATGGTATACACTGCATTGACATTAGCTAGTGATTACTTAATGATAAGTTATCCTATGGCTGACTTTGAAGGAAAGTCATTGAGGGCATCTATTGTAATACCAAGATTAAAGAGAATTTTTCCTAAGCTAATAGAAGAAAGTGATTTATTTAATTTAAAGGAAAAATCAGATAAGTATAGTAAGGTTACTGCTCCAATACCAACCTTTAATGAATTAATATTAGCCTTAAGAAGAAATTACGAGAGTGAAGATGTAGAGGATTATTGGAAGGATGTATATTGTTGGTATAAAGATAAGGAAGAGTTTTATAATAAGTCAGGAAATATACTTGAAGGGTTAAAATATTCTAATGATGGAGAGGTAGTAGCTAGAGAAAAACTTAAGAAGTTATATAGCATAAAAGATGGTAGATTACTATTTAGTGTTTCAAGATTAGAAAATTATGCAGAATGTCCATTTTCATATTTTATAAAATATGGTCTTAAAGCTAGGGATAGAAAAGTATATGAATTTTCAGCTCCAGATTTGGGTTCTTTTATGCATGAAATTTTAGATGAGTTCACTAATAAGGTTAAGAGAGAAAGAATATCTTGGTCAGAATTAAACTCTGAAAGATGTAGGAGTATAGTATCTGATTTAATAGAAAAAAAGCTGATTGAAGATAGTAATTCTATACTTAATAGTAGTAAAAAATATAAGTATTTTACTAATAGATTTAAAAGAGTTATAGCAAAGTCTGTATCAGTTTTAGCTGAACAAATGAGAAAAGGACAATTTGAGATATTTAGTAATGAATTTCAGTTTGGTAATTTAAGAGATGGAGCCCTAATTAAGCTAGAACTACCTTCAGGAGAAGAGGTATATCTTACTGGAAGAATAGATAGAATAGATAGTTTAGATCTTCATGGAAACACTTATATAAGAGTAATAGATTATAAATCAGGTTCTAAGAAGTTTGATTTAAATGAATTATATTATGGATTACAAATTCAGTTATTAGTTTATTTAGATGCGATTCTTAAGAATTCAGAATATATACTTCATACTCAAGCTATGCCAGGGGCAATATTATATTTTAAAATTGATGACCCTATTATAAAAAGTAAGTCAGAGCTTCAGGATGAGGAGATAAGAAAACAAGTATTAGATAAGCTAAAGATGAATGGATTGCTTTTAAAGGATGCTGAATTAGTAAAAGCAATGGATAACGATATGGAGACATATTCATTAGTAATACCAGCAACATTTAAAAAGGATGGAGACTTTTCTTCAAATAGTTCAGTAATTACTGAAGAGCAATTTAACATATTAAGAGAATACGTTAATTTTAAGATGATTGAGTTATGTGAGGATATGTTAAGTGGCAAAATAAGAATAGAACCATGTAAGAATCAAAGAACTTCTTATTGTGATTACTGTGACTATTCAGCTATATGTCAATTTGATACGAGTATAAAAGACAATAAATATAAACTTGTTTTAAAGAAGGATGATAAAGAAATATGGAATGATATGATAGAAAAGGTTAAAGGAGGTTCAGAGGATGGGGGAAACTAAGTGGACAGAAGAACAGCTTAAGGCGATAGAGACAAGAAGGTGCAACTTATTAATAGCAGCAGCAGCCGGTTCAGGGAAAACAGCTGTATTAGTTGAAAGAATAATAAGAATTATAACAAATGAAGAGAGTCCAGTAGACATAGATAGATTATTAGTTGTTACATTTACTAGTGCAGCTGCATCAGAGATGAGGGAAAGAATAGCATCAGCTATAACAAAAGCATTAGAGAAAAGTCCAAATTCAAAGAACCTTCAAAAGCAACTTACATTATTAAGTAGAGCTAATATAACTACAATGCATTCTTTTTGTTTAGAAGTTATAAAAAATAACTTTCATATAATTGATTTAGACCCTGCCTTTAGAATATTAGATGAAACAGAAGGAATGTTATTAAGAAGTGAAGTATTAGAGGAATTATTTGAAGATAAATATGAAAATGATGATAAAGAGTTTTTAGATTTAGTAGAAGCGTATAGTGATTCAAAAAGTGATGATAAGTTAAAAGATATAGTATTAGATTTATATAAATTCTCAATGAGTGGACCATGGCCTCAAAGATGGTTAAGAGATAAGAGTGAAGAATTTAATATAGGTACTATTGAAGACCTAGATAAGAGTTCATGGATGAAGGTATTTATAGAAAACTTAGTTATTGAGTTACAAGGGTTGATTAGTATGGAGGAAAAGGCCTTAGAGCTATGTGAAGAAACTAGTGGCCTGGAACCTTATATAGATACCTTTAGAGATGATATAACAATGCTACAGATGATTTATGAACATTTAGGTGCCGGAGTAGTGGAGATATATAATAGATTATCTTCAGCTAGTTTTTCAAAATTAAAAACTGTAAGGAAAGCCAATGTATCTGATGAGAATGTTCAAAGTAGAGTAAAAGCTATAAGAGATGACGTTAAAAAGAAAATAAATAAGTTAAGAGATGAAATATTTTCTATGACACCAGATGAAATGTTACATTCAGTTAAATCATCATATCCTTATATGAAAACACTATCTAACTTAGTGATAGAATTCCAAGATAAGTTCTCTAATGCTAAAAAGGAAAGGGGAGCTTTAGATTTTAATGATTTAGAACATTTATGTTTGAAGATATTAACTAGTGAGAACTCAGGGGTTGCTGATAATTTTAAGGAATATTTTGATGAAGTACTAGTAGATGAATATCAAGATTCAAACGCAGTTCAGGAAGCAATTATAGATTTAGTATCTAGGAAATATAGTGATGACCCAAATGTATTTATGGTTGGAGATGTTAAGCAAAGTATATATAGATTTAGACAGGCAAAGCCAGAATTATTTCTTGAAAAGTATAATACTTATTCAAAAGAACAAGGAAAAAACGTAAAAATTCAACTTTATAAAAACTTTAGAAGTAGGGATGAAGTAATTAAAGGTGTAAATTATATCTTTAAAGAGATAATGTCTAGGGTTGTTGGTGAGCTAGAGTATACCGATGAAGAAGCTTTGAATTTAGGCGCTAGTTATAAGGACGCAGAAGATGATAACTATGTAGTTGGCGGCAAAATAGAATTAAATATATTGGATAAGTCAACAGAGGTTGAGGAAGAAATATTAATTGAAGAAGAAGAAGATTTAGGAGCTATAAACCTAGAGGCTAGAATTGTTGCTAACAGAATAAAAGAGTTATTAAGTAATAAGGATGGAAAAGTATTTAAGGTATTAGATAAAGTAACAGGAGAATATAGGCCTGTAACGTACAAGGATATAGTTATACTATTAAGGGCTACAAAAAACTGGTCAGAAGTATTTTTAGATGAACTTGGTGCTGAGGGAATACCAGTTTACGCTGATACAGGATCAGGATATTTTGAATCAATAGAGATAAGAACTATAATGTCTTTACTTAAAGTGATAGATAATCCTATGCAGGATATACCTTTAATAGCTGTATTAAGATCACCTATAATGAGTTTTTCAGCTGAAGATCTTACTAATATTAGATTAGTAGATAAAGATAAATACTTTTATGAGAATATAATATCCATATCAAATGAAGAATTTGATTGTGAAAAAGAGCTTATTGAAAAGTGTAATATTTTCTTAGAGAGATTAAATGTATGGAGAAAGAAATCTATATATACACCAATAGATGAATTTATATGGTACCTATATACTGATACTGCTTATTATGGATATGTTGGAGCAATGCCAAATGGAGTGTTAAGACAGGCCAATTTAAGAATACTTTTTCAAAGAGCTAAGCAATATGAACAAACAAGTTTTAAAGGATTATTTAATTTTATCAACTTTATCAATAAGTTAAGAAAGTCTTCAGGGGATATGGGAAGTGCTAAAGTTTTAGGCGAGAATGAAGATGTTGTTAGAATAATGAGTATACACAAAAGTAAGGGGCTTGAGTTTCCCGTAGTATTTGTGTGTGGATCAGGAAAGCAATTTAATTTAATGGATTTAAATAATAATATCTTATATCATGAAGAATTGGGATTTGGTCCAGAACTTGTTGATTTAGATAAGAGAGTAAGCTATCCAACTTTACCTAAAGAAGCAATAAAGCAGAGAATAAGGCTTGAAACATTATCAGAAGAAGTGAGAATTCTTTATGTTGCGTTTACTAGAGCTAAGGAAAAGTTAATCATAACTGGTGCTGTTAATGGATTGGAAAAGTGGATAACTAAGTGTTGCAATGCTGCAGCTTTGGATAGGGATATAATACTTCCATCAGAGGTATTAAAGGGTAAGTCGTATTTAGATTGGATTGGTATGGCTATATGTAAGCATAGAGATGGGGAAAGTTTAAGAGAGTTAGTTGGAGCAAATGACATAAGCATAAAAGATGATTTATCCACATGGAGTGTAAAAACATGGACTAAATCTGATTTGATTGTGGATAAAAAAAATTCAGATGTGGATGAAATTAATGAAGAGAACCTGTTGATAAATTTTGATTGTTCATCTGTGGATAAGGAAATAGAAAGAAGATTAGATTTTAGATATAAATTTAGAGAATCTACATTAATAAAAAGTAACTTCTCAGTTTCTGAATTAAAAAAGAAGAATTTTGAACAGGTTCCTGTAATAGATACAGAAGAATTATTTAAAGAAGATATATGCAATATAAAGCCTAAGTTCTTACAAGAAGAAAGAGGTCTTACAGCAGCTGAAAAGGGTACAGCTATGCACTTTGTAATGCAGAAGGTAGATTTAAGTAGAGTAAGTACTATTGAAGAAATAAAAGTGCAATTAAAAGAGCTTGTTGATAGGGAACTACTTAGTAAAGAAGAATATAAAGTAATAAGTCCATATAAGGTTAAGAAGTTTTTTATTAGTAAACTTGGGGAAAGAATGCTAAGTGCACATAATAGAGGAGATATAGTATATAGAGAATTACCATTCTATACGGAGATAGATGTTCATAGAATAGATCCTGATTTACCGAAGGATGTTGAAGGGGATAAAGTTAGGTTACAAGGAGTTATTGATAGTTTCTTTTATGAGGATAATGAAGTTATACTCTTAGATTATAAGACTGACTATGTTGAACAAGGAAACGAAGAAGAGTTAATAAATAAGTATAGAATGCAAATTCAGTATTATAAAGAAGCTTTAGAAAAAATAACTAAGACAAAAATAAAGGAATGTTACTTATATTCATTTTATTTAGAGAAGGAAATATTAGTTGAGGTGAACTAGAAAATGTCTAGTTCGCCTCCTTTTTTATATATTTTTTTGCTTCTTTAAGGAGAAGTGTAGTATCGTTATTTATTGTTTCATTAATAACAAGAGTTAATAGGTGGTTTAAAGTTTCACCAATTATTTTCCCAGAGTTGAGTTGAAGGTTACTTTTTAGTATGGAGCCATCTATATTAAGTTCTTTTATATACAGAGCATCTTTATTAGAAATTATATAATTAGAGTGTTTTTTAAAAATATCTAATTTTTTTTCTTCTAAGACTTCATATAAACTAATTAAATTATTAATATTATTTCTACCAACATTAGCAATAATGTTTTTTATTTCAATTTTAGAGGCAGTATTACTTAGGTACTTATAGTTGCTGATAAATAAACATATTTTATTTATTTCGTTATTGCTAAACCTAAGCTCCTTCAATAATAGTTTTACTTTATCAGGATCACTATTTTTAAATAGTCCACTAATTCTTATACAAATATCTTTAGGTAAAAGGGATAGGTTTTTATTTAAATGAATAACGTCCCCTATATTTGAGAAAATAAGTGGAGAAATTTGAGTTTCATTTAAATAATTTAATCCTTTAATAGGATTAGAACATAACAAGATTTTTTCGAGTTCATCCCTAATTCGTTCTTTACTAATGTTATTTATAAGTTTATAGTTGTTCTTTATACTAGAATAAGTTTTTTTATCAATATTAAAATTTAATTGAGCACTAAATCTTATAGCTCTAAGCATTCTTAAAGCATCTTCATTAAAACGGGTATTTGGATTACCAACACATTTTATTAGCTTACTATTTAAGTCATTTAATCCATTAAAATAGTCCAATAGACCAATTTTATAGTTATAGGCAAATGCATTTATAGTAAAGTCTCTTCTAGACAAATCATCTTTTATATTAGTAACAAATTTTACTTCATTAGGGTGCCTATTATCGATATACTGTCCTTCTGTTCTATATGTAGTAACTTCATATGGTATTTCATTAATAAGTATTGTAATAGTTCCATGTTTAATCCCAGTAGGAATAGTTTTTGAAAATAATTGTTGTGTAATATCTGGTGGAGCAGAAGTAGCAATATCATAGTCTGTTGGAGTTTTGTTAAGAAGTAAGTCTCGAATGCATCCACCCACCATGAAAGCTTCATATCCATTCTTATAAAATGTATCTATAATTAATTGTACATTGCTAGGAATATTAAAGTTCATATTATTCCTCCTAAAAAAAATTACCTCAATGAATATTATAAGATATCCATTGAGGTAAGTTAAGCTTAAGATATTTTAAATTTAAGTAATTATATGGTCTCATGCAATATTTATAAAAACAATATTAACTAGCTTTTATTTAATTATTACTTTGGTACCCTTTGGAATATTATCATATATCCATTTAGAATCTTCATCCTTTAATCTAATGCATCCATGAGATGCTGGAGTTCCTAGTGTGTAATCTACTATATTTGTTTTTTCTTTATTATAAGGAAGTGAGTGGAATAAGTAGTCACCTAAGAACTGAACCCAGTACTTCCCCCCTTGGTTATATTGCTCAGAGAAGAACCATTGCCCTTTTTCTTTGATAGTATAAACACCTTGAGGAGTTTCTTCCCCCTTTATACCTGTAGAGCAAGTAAAAGTCTTATCTAGATTCCAATTTCTTAAATTTCCATTATAAATATAAGTTTTTTGAGCATTTAAATCTACATGAATTAAATAAGGAGTCAAGCTTTCAATAACTAATTCGTTTATATTTGAAGTTGATATATTGTTGATAATAGATGCAGAGGCAGCTTGCTCAGTTTCATTTTGTTTTGCTAAATAATTAGATCTATTATTTTTTATTTCATTAGTTTTATCAAGTATTTCATTATCATTTCCTAGTATATAATTAACATCTTCAATTAGACCCAATGCCTTTGTATAATAATGATTACTAGATAATTCATCAACTTGATTTAATAAGTCAGATTTTATATTTGTTTTACATTTATTCATATAGGATAGAGCATTTTTATATTCAGGGTCACTAGAATTAATTTTATTAAATGAATCATATGCCTTGGCATATTCCTGTGAATTAAATAGGGATACGCCTTTATTAAAGTCATTATTATCTGAACTAGTGAAAAGTGCAGTATTATCTGAAGAAGATAAGTTATATCTATATATTTCTTTAGTTATGTCGAGAGCATCATTTAAAGATATATCCTCATCAGAAATAGCTTCAGATAAATAATCTAATTTATCGTTAAAGTATTGAGAAAGGTCTTTTTCTAATAAGATAGCCTTAAATGGGTTAAGGTTTTCTGTAGTTAATACAATATTATTTGCATTAGAAAACTTCTTTTCATCAAAATAATAGGTAAAGTTACGTACCAATAATTTATAACTAAAAAACTCATATATAATTACAGATACTATAATTAATACAAAAAGTAGAATAGATGAATATAATTTAAAATTTGATTTATTACGTTTATTATTAACAAATAAATGCGAGCTATTATTATACATAAAAATCCTCCTTGATAAAGCGATATATAATAATCATTGACTAAAAGCATTAATATTAATCATTAGATATATAGATATTAGTTGAATTGAGTGTTAATAAAGATGTAGAATGTATTTATACTTAATATTGAGGTTATGGAGGATATAATGAAAAATAAAAGCTTTTTTGAGAAATTTAAAAATTCTATATATAACATAAGAGAGTTTCCAAACTATATACGAGAAGGTGTTGGAAAAGCAATATTATATGCTTTAATATTAAGCATTATTGTTGGTGGTATAAAAGGTATAACTACAACATTTAGTTTAAATAAGGATATAAATTTAGCTATACAAACTTTAGAAGATGATAAATATAAGTTTAAGATAGAAAATGGTACTTTAGATTTGGTTACCTCACCACTAAAAATAGATGATGGAAATACATTAATTTATTTAGATGAGAACAAGGATATTAGTCAATCTGAGGAATTAAAAAATATAACAGTTCATGTAGATTCGTACATACTTATATTAAAGGATGGTATTGTTACAAATTCAGAAGTAATGTTAGGGTTTTCTCAAGCAAAATATAGTGATTTTTTAGGTGATATGATTATTACTAATGATAATATCGTAGAAACCCTAAGATTAAGCAGTAAATTTATTTATGCAATTATACCTATAATTACAATACTTGAAACATTTATAACGTTAATTATGGATGCATTAATAATAGCTGCAATGTTATTATTAACTAATTTTATATTTAAATTAGGGCTAAGATTTTCTCAATTATTTTCTTTAGCCATATATACATCTACTTTGCCAGCAATACTAATACTTATTTTAAATGTAATTGTTCCTAATGTATATTTGGATTCTGTAAGGGTACTTGGAACTTTCCTTTATTCTTTTATAGTATTAAGAAATATGAGAAGTGAAATTGATGAAAATATGAATATTCAATAAAGAGGTGGCTATGCCACCTTTTTATATTTTATAATTAAGTTAAGAATAAATTTTGGAGGAGTTAAAATGAAAATAATTCATACTGGTGATTGGCACATAGGAAAAATAGTAAATGAGTTTTCAATGATAGATGATCAAAGATATATTTTAAATGAACTTATTAAATTAATAAATCTTGAAAAACCAGATGTTCTTATTATTGCTGGTGATATTTATGATAGATCTATTCCACCAGTAGAAGCCGTTGACTTGCTAAATGAAGTTTTTAGTAAAATATTAATAGATAATAAGGTTAAGATCGTAGCTATATCTGGAAATCATGATAGTGGAGAGAGAGTTTCTTTTGGTAGCAAAATATTAGAAAAAGAAGGTCTATATATACAAGGAATAATTGAAGATGAAATAAAAAGTATAAGGATAGATGATGAGGAAGGTAATGTTAACTTTTATATGATTCCCTATGTTGATCCAGCAATATTAAGAAGAAAGTTTAATAACCCTGAAATAAGAAATCATAATGATGCAATGAAAGCAGTAATTAATAGGATTAAGCCAAGCTTAAATGAAAATGAAAGAAATATAGTAGTTACACATGGATATGTAACATATAAGAGAAAGGATGACATAGATAAAGATGGAGAGAACTTATATGAATTAGCTGATTTAGAAGTATCAGATTCTGAAAGGCCTTTATCAATTGGAGGAACAGACCTAATTGATAGTGATAATTTTGATTGTTTCGACTATGTGGCTTTAGGTCACTTACATGGTAGACAAAAAGTTGGAAGAGAAGAAATAAGGTATTCAGGGTCATTAATGAAATATTCATTTTCAGAGATCAATCATAAAAAAGGTGTAGTTATTATTGAGATTGATGGAAATAAGAAGATTAACATAAGGCAAGAAGAGTTAAGACCAAAAAGAAATATGAGAATTATAAAGGGACCATTAGATGAATTAATAAAAGCAGGGTTAGAAGATTGTTCTAATAGAGAAGATTACATTCAAGCAATACTAACAGATGAAGGCGAGATAATAGATCCTATAGGAAAGCTAAGAAGTGTTTATCCTAACATAATGATTCTTAAGAGAGAAGAAAAGAAGGATATAGGAACAAGCCTTACAGCTGCATCAAAAGGATATAAAAGCAAAACTGAATTAGAATTATTTGAAGAATATTATGATAGATTAGGTTCCGGCGAATTTACAGAAGAGAAGAAGGAAGTAATAAGAAATGTAGTAAATGAAGTTTTTAGAGAGGGGGGAAAGTAATTGAGACCAATAAAGTTAATAATGTCTGCATTTGGGCCTTATGCAAAGGAAGAAGTAATAGATTTTGAAATTTTGAACGGAAAGAATATATTTCTAATTACTGGTCCTACTGGTGCAGGAAAAACAACTATTTTTGATGCAATTAGCTATGCATTATTTGGAGAGGCAAGTGGAAGTAGTAGAGAGAATGACTCTTTAAGAAGTGATTTTGCACAAAAAGATACATTAACATATGTAGAACTAGATTTTGAACTTAGAGGTGAAGTATATCATATAAGACGAGTTCCTCAACAACTAAAGCCCAAGGTAAAGGGAGAAGGATTTACTAATCATTCAGCAGAGGCTGAATTGGTGTTACCTGATGGAAAGGTAAAGACTGGTGCAATGAATGTAACAAATGAAATAAATGTTTTAATGGGAATAAATAAAGAACAGTTCAAGCAAATTGTCATGTTACCTCAAGGAGAATTTAAAAGGTTATTACTTGCGGACTCAAAAGAGCGTGAAGGTATATTTAGAAAGATCTTTAGCACATATACCTATGAAAAGATACAGTCACTATTAAATGATAAGGCTAGCACATTAAGGAAAGAGTTAGAAAAGTCACAAGATAGAGTTAGAACGAATGTTAAAAACATAAAAAGTAAAGAAGTTATAAATATCGATGATTTTATAGAATTTGATTCTTTAATAAATAAGATAGATTTAATAATAGAACAGGATACTTTGTCATATAAAGAATTAGAAAAAAGGTATAACGATATTTCCAAGGAAATATTAATTTTACAGGAAGGAAGGATAAAATCAAAAAATAATAATGACTTATTGAAAGAAAAAGAAAGTATATCTGAAAAAATTAATGAGATGCTTTTGAGAAAGAGTGAAATAGATAGAAAAGAAGTTATTTTAAAAAGAGCTATTAATGCTAAGGAAATAATATATATACAAGATAATTTATCTTCTAGGGAAAGAAGCAAAAAGCAAAAAGAGGAAGAAGTAGAATATAGTAAAAATATTTTAAATAGAGTAAAGGATGAATTAAGCAAGGCAGAGGAAAACTTAAAAGCTCAAGAAGAAAAAGAAGAAGAAAGAACTAAAATTAGAGAAGAGATAAGTGTTCTTAGGGAAAAGGAATCAAAGGTTAAAAGTATTGAAGATAAAAAAAGTAAGATAAAGATACTTAATAGAAATATAGACTTAAATAAGTTGAAAGCAGAAGAAGAAAATAGATTAATAAAAGGGCTAAAAAAAGAAAAGGAAGAAGTTACTGAGAGATTAAAAGTTATTAATGAGTTAGAAAAAGATAGGATTAAGTTAGAAGGTATTGAGAAGGAAAAGAATGAGTTAATTATTAAGGTTAGAGAAGTTTACAAGAATATAGCTAGATTTTATGAAGAGAAAAAGAAACATAGAGAAATTGCAGTAACATTTGAGGGAATTGAAGTTTCCTATAAGAACCAAAAAGAAGAGTACGAAAGAAAAGAAGAAATATACATGAAGGAGCAGGCAGGAATATTAGCTCTTAACTTAAAGAAAGATACTCCTTGTCCTGTATGCGGCTCTTTAGAACATCCTAGTCCAGCAAAAAGGATGGATAATATACCTACTGAAGAGGAATTAAAGAGTATTAAAAATATATATGAGAAAAAACAAGATGAATATAATAAGGTTCTAATGGAAATGGCCAAGGTGAAGCAATCAGTTGATGTAGTAATAAGTGATGCTATAACTCCTAGGTTAAAAGAATTATCTAATGAAATTAATTGTAGTGAGATATTTAATGAAAATTCATTTGAAGAAATAAAAATTAAAGGAATAGAGTTAAGCAATGAATTAAAGAATGTAAAAATTCAAAGAGAAGAGCTAGAAAAAGAAATAAGTAAAAAGGAAAAACTTGAATTAAGATTATCAGATATAGAAAAGTTACTTAATGATAAAGAGGATACTTTAAATAAGTTAAGTAATGAATATACAAATTTATTTGGTGAATTAAGAGCTGAAGAAGAGACTTTAAATAATATAGAGAAGGAAGTTCCAGAAGAATTAAGGTCGTTAAACTTATTAAATAAAAAAATAGTTAGTCTTGAAGAGTATTTAAATACATTAATAAAGAGTTTAGATTATGCAAGAGAGTTAAAAAATAGCCTTAATAATAAGTTAACTTCAGAGCAATCAAAGATAAAAGAATTAGGAAAATCAATAGATGAGTTAACCAATGATATAAAAGATATTAAAACTAGTATAGATACTAAGCTGAAAGAGTTAAACTTTATTGACTATGAGGAATATGAAGATTCTAAAAAGTATATTTCATTAATAGATTCTTATACCCTAGAAATTAATTCTTATAAGGAAGATATAAAATCTTTAAAGGATAGAGAAAAAGATTTAATAAAAAAGACAGAGAACCTTAAATTTGTAAATTTAGAAGAATTAGATTGTGAGATAAGCAGCAAACAGGCTAATTTGAAAGAAGTAGATCAAAACATAAAAGAAGTTTATTCCCTAATTAATAATAATTCAGCAATATTAAAAGAAATAAAGAATGTAGAAAAGTTAATTTCATATAAAGAAGAGGAATATAAAGTAATAGGTGAATTATCAAATCTAGCAAATGGTAAAAAGAGTCCATATATTACATTTGAAAGGTTTGTTTTAGCATCATACTTCCAAGAAATAATAGATTCAGCTAATATAAGATTATCCAAAATGACTAACGATAGATTTATATTAAAAAGAAAAGAAGATAAGGGAAAAGGAACATCGCAGCAAGGGTTAGAACTAGAAGTATATGATAATTACACAGGCAAAAGCAGACATGTTAAGACTTTATCTGGAGGTGAAAGTTTTAAGGCCTCATTATCATTAGCGCTAGGGTTATCTGATGTAGTTCAAGCCAATGCAGGGGGAATATCATTAGATACTATGTTTATAGATGAAGGTTTTGGAACATTAGATCCTGAATCCTTAGAAAATGCAATAAATACATTATTAGAGCTACAAAGAAGTGGAAGACTAGTTGGAATAATATCGCATGTACCAGAATTAAGAGAAAGAATAGAAGCTCAATTAGAAATAAGTGTATCTGCAGAAGGTAGTAGTACAAAATTCAATATAAATTAGTTTAGAGGGAGAAATCCCTCTATTTTTACAATATTTATTCCCTTTTTTTTACAAAAATAAATTGTCTTAATGATTTGAATGTGATAATATGTATATATAATTTCAAATATATGGAAAAAATGCGAGATATAATTTAATTGTATAATGAAGGGGATTAATATGACAGAGAATATTTCTATAAATAACATGACTAAAGAAGAGTTGGTAGAAAAAATTAATGAGCTTAATGGGAAAATTAAATTACAAGAAGATTTTCTATTAAATATATCACATGATTTAAGAAGCCCTATAAATGTAATATTAAGTATACTTCAATGTTTTAAATACACTAAGTCTGAAGATAAAAAAGAAGAATATAATGAAATAATAAAAAGAAATAGCCTAAAGATAATTAAATTAATTGATAACCTAATAGATACTACAAAATTAGAGAATCAATATTATGAATTAAATAAAAAGAATATAGATATAGTATGTGTTGTAGAGAATATAGTTGATTCTATAGAAAAGTATTCACAATGTAAGAATATACAAATGGTATTTGATACTAATGTGGAAGAATGTGTAGTAGCGGCAGATCCTAATGCAATAGATAGAATAGTTATGAATTTATTATCGAATGCCATAAAATTTGCTCCAAGTAATTCTGATATATTAGTTAATATTATAAAAAATAATAATACAGTAAATATATCAGTAGAAGATCATGGTCCAGGGATACCTAAAGTTGAGCAAGAACTTATATTTAATAGATTTAAGCAATCTACATTAAATAAGGAAAATGAGTATAAAGGAAGTGGAATTGGATTAGATTTGGTTCACTATCTAACTAGATTGCATAATGGAGATGTAAAGTTAGAAAGTATTGAAGGAAAGGGCTCAAAATTTACTGTATCTTTACCTATAACATTAGTGGATGGAAAAAAGAATTATAATGATTTATTTAAAAGAGATAAAGTAGAAATGTTAGAAATAGAGTTTTCAGATATATACCTTTAAATAATTACCATTAATTAGTCTTGATATATTTCAGCCTTTATGATAATATAATTTTGTTATTTATATTATATGGGGTGTTAGTTAAACGGATATAACATACCGCTACGGACGGTAGATTATGGGTTCGATTCCTGTACGCCCTGCCATTAAGAGAGTCTTTTTTAAGACTCTCTTTTTTTATATCTAGGAAAGTATAAAATTTTAATTAGCTATAAATCAAAGGCATTATTACATTTTCATACCTTTTTTAATTTTTTAGAAATATTTCGTTTGAACAATTTGTAGGTAACTTAAAGGTAGAATTAGAAGTCTAATATATGGATTAAAAAATGGCTAATTGGTTAAATTAAAATGGAGAATAATGAGAAGGAAGATAGTTTGATGAAATTTAATTTGCTTATTAACCAATTAGATGAACATAATGAAGTTGGAATTTTATTAGCTCAAAAATATAAAATAAAATCTGTAGTAATGCTATATAGAAATAAAGAAAAAAAGAAATTAGATAAATTTAAAGAATTGTATTTAGATTTAAATAGAATAGAAGTAATTGATGAGTTAATAGAGGAAGATAATTATGATAATCTTAAAAATATAATTTCAAAATACAAAGAAGAAGAGATAATAATTAATCTTACAGGTGGTAATAGAATAACATCTTTAATAATGTTAAAAATAGCAATTGAATTAAATTTACAGTGTGTTTATGTAGATTTATTGAAAAAGAGAAGATACATTTTTGATAAGGAGTATAGAATAATAGAGCAACCTTTAGAGGATATAAGTATATCTGATGCTATACATCTGTCTGGAGCTAATATAACATTAGATTCTACTAGTTTGGCAGAAAAAAGCGATATTCAAGAGTTTACAAAAGCAATATTAAGTAATTTAGATATATGGCATAAATATAAACAGAAGTTATATGATAATAATATTTTTAAACATGATTACAAAGATACTTCAAGGATAAACATAAATAAGTGTCTTGTAGAAAATGAAGAGTTTAAATTAATTTATAGTATATTGAATTATTTAAAAGAAAAGAATGAAATTGAGTTTATGGAAGATAAGGACAATATTGAAGTAGTATTTAAAAATGATTATTTAAAGGGATTTATATTTAAGAGTGGTACTTGGTTAGAAGTATTAACTACACTAGTAGTTCAAAGTATTGAAGATATTGATGAGGTAAAAAGCGGCTTAACATTTTATTGGGGTGATGACTTAAAAAGAGTACGTAATGAATTAGATGTTGTAGCTATAAGAGATTCAGTTTTAATATGTATATCATGCAAAGATAGTGATAAGTATGATGAAGATGCCTTAAATGAACTACAGGTTTATAGTGAAAGGTTAGGGGGAAGAAATGCTATAAAAATATTGGTTGCTACAAAGCAGCCTGTAAAAAAGACTGTATTAGATAGAGCAAAAGAAATGAATATTAACATAGTTATTTTAGATAAAAATATAGATATATTTAAGAAGGTATTAATAGACTTGATAAAAAAGAAGACAGTTTAATCTGTCTTCTTTTTATGTCCTATTTTTTCACCTAATTGAACTTTACATTCAAAACCAAAGTCAGTTTGAGCAAGGATATCTTCATCAATTTCAATCATATCCTTTTTGAAGAATAGTATTGTTGTTGAACCACCAAATTTAAAATATCCTTTTTCTTGACCTTTAAGGACCTTTTTACCAGGTTCATAAGTTTGAATTATTGTACCAACACAAGTTGCACCAACTTCTATATGAATAATATCCCCAAAATTTTCAGATTCAAAAATTGACCATTCTCTTTTATTTTGGCAGTATAACTTTGGAATTCTTTCTAAGGCTGTAGGATTTACAGAATAGTAAGAGCCATCAATAAAGTGACTTTCTTTAGGTATACCATTATCAATAAAATGAAATCTATGATAATCTGTAGGACAAAGTCTTAACACCAAACAAGTACCACCTTCATATTGGTAGGCTACCTTACTATCTCCTATTAATTCAGAGAGACTATAAGTAATTCCTTTTACTTGTACAAGCTTATTCATAGAGATATTTTCATAAGCAAAAAGCCTTCCATCTCCTGGAGATACTAAAATATCTGAATTCATATCTATAGGTCTTGAATTGGTATTAAGTTCTCTAATGAAGAAATCATTGAATGATGAAAAATCATTAGGTTTTTTAATAGCCATATCAATATCTATATCAAAGTCTTTTATGAATTTAGGGATTTTCTTTTTACTAAGTTTTGTATCACAGTATTTTCCGTATATCTTTGACACTAGTTTCTTTTTTATCATTAATTCTGTAAGGCTTTTGCCAATAGGCGATTCATAACACCACTTTATATATTTTGATCCAGCTACTTTTTCTATCTCATAAGAATCTTTTTTTCTATCGTAAATTTTTATCATATATTACCTCACGCAAATATTAAAATATTCTATTCTAAATTAAAGTTTACCACATAGTTTTATTGTAAACAAAATTTATAATACTATTAAAGAAAGAAAAATGAAGTTATTTATAAAAATTCAATTATATTCTTATGAAAAGTATACTTCAACAACATTGGCTTTAATTCACATTGAACTAATTCTTTTTTAGCGTTAAAATAAAGGTGATGAACAGTTTGATAAAAAATTAACGAATTGTCTGAAAATTACAGGTTTTTCAAATTTATATGATAAACTAGAGGAAGAAAATAGAATTTTGATTTATAAGAAGAAATTTATGGAGGTACAGGATGAAGAATATCATAATCAATGATAAGGTGTGCAAAGCAACGGAAGGTAAAACAGTATTAGAAGTTGCAAGAGAAAATGGAATTGACATACCTACTTTATGCTACTTAAAGGAATGCGGTAATGTTGGTAAATGTGGTGTATGCGCAGTTGAAATTGAAGGGAAAAATAATCTGGCTTTAGCTTGTTTAACAAAAGTTGAAGATGGAATGGTTGTAAGAACTGATACAGAAAAGGTTCAAGAAAGAGTAAAAGCAAGAGTTTCAACAATACTTAATAAGCATGAATTTAAGTGCGGTCCTTGTCCTAGAAGAGAAAATTGTGAATTATTAAAGTTAGTTATAAAAACTAAAGCTAAAGCAACTACTCCTTTTGTTGTAGAAGATAAAGAAGAGTATGTTGATGTTAGAAGTAAGTCTATAACAATAGATAGATCAAAATGTATTTTATGTGGAAGATGTGCAGCAGCATGTACTGAAAAAACAGGTACAAGCTCTATTAAGTTAGTAAATGTTAATGGTAAAAGAATAGTTACTCCAGAAGAGCAAAAATGTTTTGATGAAACAAATTGTTTATTATGTGGTCAATGTGTAGCTGCTTGTCCAGTTGGCGCTTTATCAGAAAAAACTCATATTGATAGAGTAAAAGAAGCTTTAGAAGATCCAGAAAAACATGTAATAGTAGCTATGGCTCCTGCTGTAAGAACAGCAATGGGAGAACTATTTAATATGGGCTATGGAGTTGATGTAACTGGTAAGTTATATACTGCATTAAGAGAATTAGGATTTGATAAAATATTTGATATAAATTTTGGCGCCGATATGACTATTATGGAAGAAGCTACTGAGCTTTTAGAAAGAATAGAGAAAAAAGGTCCATTCCCTATGTTTACATCATGTTGTCCAGGCTGGGTAAGACAAGTGGAAAATTATTATCCAGAGTTATTAGAAAATTTATCTTCTGCTAAGTCGCCTCAACAAATTTTTGGTACAGCAAGTAAGACATACTATCCTCATATAACTGGAATAGCTCCAGAAAAAATATTTACAGTAACAATTATGCCATGTACAGCTAAGAAGTTTGAAGCAGATAGAGAAGATATGGAATTTGATGGATTAAGAAATATAGATGCAGTTTTAACTACGAGAGAGTTAGCTAAACTTATAAAGGAAAAGAAAATTGCTTTTGCTAAGCTAGAAGATAGTGAGGCAGATCCTGCAATGGGAGAATATACTGGAGCAGGAGCTATATTTGGAGCTACTGGTGGGGTAATGGAAGCTGCTATAAGAACTGCAAAAGAATTTGTTGAAAAGAAGGAAATAGAAAACTTAGATTATACAGAAGTAAGAGGATTAAATGGAATTAAAGAAGCTTCTGTAAATATAGGTGGAGAAGACTATAATGTTGCAGTAATTAATGGTTCTGCCAACTTATTTGAATTTATTGAAAGTGGAAGAATGAATAGCAAGGAATATCACTTTATAGAAGTTATGACATGTCCAGGTGGATGCGTAAATGGTGGTGGACAACCTCATGTTAATAATTTAGAGAGAGAAAAAGTTGATATTAAATCAGTAAGAGCATCTGTTCTTTATAATCAAGATAAGAGTGCGAAGAAGAGAAAGTCACATGAAAATGTTGCTTTAATGAAAATGTATGATGAGTATATGGGACAACCAGGTCATGGAAAAGCTCATGAACTATTACACTACAAATATAAGAAAAAAGAAGCTTCAGAAGAAGTTATTTAATATAAAAATGTGAACTTGAACATACTATTAATGTTAACTTGTGAAAAGGAGAAATAGTTATGAATAGAGTTCACTATGAAGTAAATAATTTAGTTAATTCAACAAGTAAAACACAGCTTAAGAATGCTCTAGATAAAGTAGAAGGGGTTCAAAACGTTTGTGTTGATATGGCAAGAGGCACTGTAGAAGTTATTTATAGTGATGAAGCTAATGAATCAAAAATTAAAAGTTGTATAGAAGATTCAGGATTCAATGTTGAATAATAATAAGAGCTGTACGAATTTTAGTACAGCTCTTATTAGTTAAAATAGAATTTCTAAATTAAAGATTAAAAATATATATTTATATATTTTTAAGAAGTTAAGAAGTTAAGAAGTTATAGGGAAAATGCGGTTTTGAAGCAAATTGGTAAGAAGCAAATAAAAATAGGTTTCGTAAAAATACGAAACCTATTTTTATTAGTTTATTGCATTAGAAAATTCTAAGTATTCATCAAATGTCATATTTCTATCAACTATAGAACCATCATACTTAATATCAATAATTCTATTTGCTATTGTTTGAACGAATTGGTGGTCGTGTGAAGCAAATAGTATATTACTGTTGAAGTCTTTAAGACCATTATTTACAGCTGTAATTGATTCAAGGTCTAAGTGGTTTGTAGGCTGATCTAGCATTAATACATTTGCATTTGAAAGCATCATTCTAGATAGCATACATCTAACCTTTTCTCCTCCTGATAAAACAGAAGCTTCTTTTAATGCTTCTTCACCAGAGAATAACATTCTTCCTAAGAATCCTCTTATATAACTTTCTGCCTTTTCATCAGAGTATTGTCTTAACCAATCAACTAATGATAAGTGGCAATCATTGAAGTATTGAGAGTTATCTTTAGGGAAGTATGCGTTAGTTATAGTAATTCCCCACTTAAATTCTCCGCTATCTGCTTCCATTTCTCCAGCTAATATTTTAAATAGTGTAGTAACAGCAATTTCATTACCTATTAAAGCAATTTTATCACCTTTGTTAACCATAAAGTTTACATTGTCTAAAACCTTAACTCCGTCAATAGTTTTAGATAGGTCTTTTACTGTTAATATATCATTACCAACTTCTCTTTCAGGTTTAAATCCAACGAATGGATATCTTCTGCTAGATGGTTGAATATCATCTAAAGTAATTTTATCTAATAACTTCTTACGAGATGTAGCTTGCTTTGACTTAGATGCATTAGCACTAAATCTTGCAATAAAGTCTTGAAGTTCTTTAATTTTTTCTTCTTTCTTCTTGTTTTGATCCTTAGCCATTTGTAAAGCTAATTGACTTGATTCATACCAGAAGTCGTAGTTACCAACGAATAACTTAATTTTACCAAAGTCAACATCAGCCATATGTGTACAAACTGTATTTAAGAAGTGTCTATCATGGGATACTACTATAACAGTACCCTCAAATTTTGATAAGAAATCTTCTAACCAATTTACAGCCTTAAGATCTAAGTGGTTTGTAGGTTCATCTAGAACTAGAACACCAGGGTTACCAAATAAAGCTTGAGCTAAAAGAACTTTAACTTTTTCAGCACCTGTTAATTCTGAAACCATTTTGTAGTGAGATTCAGTTCCAATTCCTAAACCTTGAAGTAGGGATGAAGCTTCAGATTCTGCTTCCCATCCATTTAAGTCTGCAAATTCACCTTCTAATTCAGAAGCTCTTATACCATCTTCATCGCTGAAATCTGGCTTTGCATATAATTCATCTTTTTCCTTCATAATTTGGTAAAGTCTTTCATTACCCATAATTACAGTTTCTAAAACTTGATAATTATCATATAGGTTATGTTCTTGTTTTAATACAGACATTCTTGTATTTGGAGCCAAAATAACTTCTCCTGTATTTGGTTCAACGTCACCAGATAAAATCTTAAGGAATGTAGATTTACCTGCACCATTTGCGCCTATAACACCATAGCAGTTACCTGGAGTAAATTTTAAGTTAACATCTTCAAATAATTTTCTACCGCCATATCTTAAGCTAACATTAGATACTGTTATCAATAATTTCTACCTCATTTCATTTATTATTTCATTCAGTTATTATAACATAGAATAACGCTTTAATCGACAAGCAGAGTTTTTAATATAAGTAAATTTTTACTATAAGATAGAAAAAGATAGAACTTAGAATATTTTAAATGAAAATTATTAGGAGTATAATAATAAACAAGAACAATTATGAGGAGTAGAGCTATGCAAAAAACGAACGCAATGAGAATTTTAGATAAAGCAAAAATAAAATATAATACATATGCATACGAAGCTGGAGATGGTCATATTGACGGGGTATCTGTTGCAAACAAACTTTCACAAGATGTAAGTATGGTATTTAAAACATTAGTTGTACAAGGAAACTCAAGAGAATTATACGTATTTGTAATTCCTGTTAGTGAAGAATTAAATTTAAAAAAGGCTGCAAAAGTTGCAGGTGAAAAGAATGTTGAAATGATACACGTAAAAGATATAAATAAGTATACAGGATATATAAGAGGTGGATGTTCACCTATAGGAATGAAAAAGTTATATAAAACATTTATACATGAGTCTGCTAAAGGATTAGAAAAAATTATTTTCAGTGGTGGAAAGATAGGAATGCAAATTGAAGCAAATCCAGATGATATATTAAATTTAATTAATGGAAAGTATGAAGATTTAATAATGTAAAAAGAGAAAGCAAGTTGGCAATGGAGGTAGCCAAATGCTTTCTTTTATTAATTCATTAATTTGGAACTTATCCGAATTAATGAAGAGTAGGCTTATTACAATATATATTTAAAGAAACATATGAAGTGGCATAGGGAACCAAGCATTATGAATATATGGAATATTTCATGTCCACCAAAAGCTCCAATTCTTAGTTTATCAGATTTAATAGCATAGATAACTCCACCTATAGTATATAAAATTCCACCTAAAACTAATAAAAATATAGCTATAGGATTAAGGGCTTTTGATAAAGGATAAATTGCAAATATAGCAAACCAACCAATGGTTATATACATAACACTACTAACCCACTTAGGACAAGTAATCCAAATCATTTTGAAAATTATTCCTAAGACACCTGTAGTAGCTACAATTCCAAAAAGAATATATCCAGTTTTATTGTGTAATGCTAGCAGACAAGGTGGTGCATAGGAACCAGCTATAAGTATAAATATCATTGAGTGATCCAATCGCTTTAATGTTTTTATTACTTTATCGCTAGATATAACAGAGTGATAAGTTGCGGAAGCAGAATATAAAAGAATCATACTTAATCCAAATATAATTGCAACAGCATATTCAAGTAATGTTCCATTATCTAATGAAATTTTTATTATCATAAGTATTAGACCTATTAATGAAAGTATAGCCCCTATAAGATGAGTTAATCCGTTAATTGGTTCTCTAAGATATTTATCCATAAAATCCTCCAATCTAAATCAGGTAGTTTTAATAACTACTTGAAATCATATTTAAATTATTATATATAGATATATTATAGTCAAATCTAATAAAAAAGTTTCATAGCTGTTCTAAATAATAAAGTATACCATTTTCTTGAAATATCTCTTATTTACTATTAAAATTGAAATATAACAATAAGTAGTTTTTAAAACTAGTTTAAGGAGATTTACTATGATTGAAACAAGAGTTGATGAAATAATAAAGAAGTTAGCTTTAACTGAAAGAGTAGAAGAGAAAGATATACCAGAAATAGATTTATATATGGATCAGGTAATTCAAATATTTGAACAAAAGCTATCTAGCTCGAAAAGGAAGGAGAATGATAAGGTATTAACTAAAACAATGATTAATAATTATGCTAAAGCAAAGTTATTAATGAGTATAAAAAATAAAAAGTATTCCAAAGAACACTTATTATTGATGAGTATGATATATGATTTAAAAGGATCTCTATCAATAAGTGATATTAAAGACTTATTTGATAATATAGTAAAAAAGTATGATGAAGATAAAGAATATGATTTAAGAAATCTGTATAAGTTATATTTAAATATAACTAATTCTAATTATGAAGATTTTTTGGGAAATATAGATAAACAGATAAAGTGTGTAAAAGGAATTATAGATGATAGTGAAGAATTTAATGAGTATGAAGAAAAGTTCTTATTTATATGTTCTATGGTTTCAATGAGTAATATGTATAGAAGGGTAGCGGAAGCCATGGTAGATGAATATTTTGCAGAAGGTGATAAATAAATGAAGAACTTAAATGAATTAAGAAAAATGCTTTATGATATAGATGGTAGAGGTTATAAGGCATATAAGTCGTTAGAAGGAATATACGACTTCAATAACTACAAATTAGCTATAGATCATGTTCAAGGGGATCCATTTGCATCCCCATCTAGAGTTAGAGTAATAATGAGTCAAAAATATTCTCAAATACCTAATAATTTATTTGATAACTATAATAAAAAAGTTGCAGTTCAAGACTTTTTAGTTAGAATTTTCTACAAAAATATAAATAAGTATAGTTCAAAGGTTTTTGGATCGGGAAAAAGTGGATTGATTTCTATTAGTAAGTGTACTCAGGAGATATTAGATAGAACAGCTATATTAATAGATAATGATAAGGTAGAAGTAAGAATAGAAGTTGGTTTTCCTTCAAGGGGGAGAAGTGTATTATCTAGAGAACTAGAAAAGATATTATATGAGTATCTTCCAAAGATAATAGATGATTCAATAATTTATAACAATCTTAATAAAGATGCTTTAAAGAAAAGAGTAGAATTAGTTGAAGATCAACAATATATAAGGCAAAGTTTAGAAGAGCATGGGTTGGTTGCTTTTATAGGAAATGATTCAATACTACCAAGAGAAAGTGGGATATCTTCAAAGCCTCTTAAGAATGGTATTAAATTTATTTCGCCAAAGGAATTAGAGGTAAGCTTTAATACTCCTAATTCAGGGGAGATCAAAGGTATGGGAATACCTAAAGGAATAACTTTAATTGTTGGTGGAGGATATCATGGTAAATCTACTTTACTAAAGGCATTAGAGCTAGGAGTATATAATCACATTGAAGGTGATGGAAGAGAATTTGTAATAACTAATGATTCTGCAATGAAAGTAAGAGCAGAAGATGGAAGGGTTATTCATAAGGATGACATATCGTTATTTATAAATAATTTACCCAATAAAAAGGATACAAAGAACTTTGTAAGTGATAATGCAAGTGGAAGTACATCACAAGCAGCTAATATTATTGAGAGTATAGAGTCTGGATCAAAGTTAATTTTAATTGATGAAGATACATCAGCAACTAATTTTATGATTAGAGATGATATAATGCAGAAATTAGTAGCAAAAGATAGCGAACCAATAACTCCTTTTATTGAAGTAGCTAAAGCATTATATGAACAAATAGGGTTATCAACTATAATTGTAGTAGGTAGCTCCGGAGATTATTTTGATATAGCAGATAATGTTATACAAATGGAAGCTTATGAGCCAAAGGTCGTTACAAATGAAGCTAAGGAATTAAGTAGTGGTAAAATCCTAGAAAGAATAAAAAATAATAATATTGAAATAAATATTGATTTTAATAGAGTAGTAAAAAAGGGTAGTATTGAAAAGGGACCTAAGGGAGTAAAGGTTAAAGGACTTGGACTTGATGGTCTAAGTATTAATAAGGAAAATATAGACCTTAAATTAGTAGAACAATTAGTAGATAGTGAACAGGTATATGCAATAGGAGAGATAATTAAGTGGGCTGAAGATAATATTATAGATAATAAGCTAACGCTTAGAGAAGTAGTAGATAATATTATGAGTTATATAGATAAGAATGGATTAATAAAAGTAAATAAAATTGTTGGTGGAAACGGAAGATTATCAAAACCAAGACGTCAGGAGATTATGTGTGCATACAATAGATTTAGGCTATTAAAGTTATAAAGTATGGAGAGAAAAGGTATGGGGTGTAATTATTATATTATAGATTCTGCTTATGGAAATAAAAGTAGGTATAATATAAAAGATGATAGTGGCAAAAGTTTATTTTATTATTGTATTAGTGATGATGATAATAATAAATTTGAGTTATTTGATTTAGAAAATAATGAATTAATACTTACTACATGTAGTGTTAATGATTTTGAATTCCAAAAATATAGTGTATCCGATGATAAAGGAAGAAAAATTTTTAATATATTTAAAAATTATTACTTTACAAGTATGAATATAAGAGGGATATTTGGAGATTTTACAGTAAGTAAAACAGTAACACATAAGAGAAGTTTTGAATTGTTAAAGAATGGATTAGTCATAGCTAATATAGATGAAAAAAATAAGTTTAACGATAATCACCTTAGTATAAGAATTAATAAGGATGAATTTGCATTAGTAGCACTAGTAGTTTATTTACTTATAGATATTAATGGATTATTCGATAGATATTAAAATAAGCCAAGTTTTACTTGGCTTATTTCTATTTAAAAGATTATGTTTGCTATCAATGTAATAATAGGTAGAGTAACTAAAGTTCTTTGAATAAAGATTATTATTAAGTCTTTTAAGTTAACAGGTATCTTTGAACCTAATAATAAGCCCCCTACTTCTGACATATATATTAGCTGAGTTACTGATGTTGCAGCTATTATAAATCTAGTTATTTCACTTTCTATTGAAGAGGCTAATACTGAAGGAATAAACATATCAGCAAATCCAACAACTAATGTTTGAGAAGCTTGTACGGCTTCAGGAATTCTTAGTAATTCTAAAAGAGGAATAAAAGGCATTCCAAGTAGTTGGAAGAATGTTGTATATTCAGCAATCATAACTGCAATTCCGCCCATAGCCATAACAACAGGTAAAACACCTATCCACATATCTAAAACATTCTTAAATCCATCTAATAAAATCTTTTTAACACTAGCATTTTCTTCAGCTTTGTTTAATGCATTATATAATCCCCATGAGAAAGTAGTGTATCCTTCTGGAATTAAATCAACATCTCCCTTTTTAGAGCTTCCATCAATATATGTATCTGGTTTTCTTGAAAGAGGAGGTATTCTAGATATAATTATTGCTGCTATAATACCAGCTAAAGTAACTGTTATGTAAAAAGGAACAAACATGTGAGATAGCCCAACTTGAGATATAACCATTAAACTAAAAGTTATAGATACTGCAGAAAAAGAAGTACCTATTATTGCTGCTTCCTTTTTAGTATAAAATCCTTCTTCGTATTGTTTACTTGTTAAAAGAATTCCTATTGTTCCATCCCCTAACCATGAAGTAATACAATCTATAGATGATCTTCCAGGTAATTTAAATATAGGTCTCATTATTTTTGTAAATAATGCACCAACGAATTCTAATAATCCATGATTAAGTAGAAGTGGAAGAAATAAACCTGCAAATAAGAATATTGATGCTAATACTGGTAGTAGATCAAATAAGATCATAGAGCCAGTACTTTCAGACCATATAAATTCAGGTCCAATTTTAAAATAGGACATTATAGCAAGTACCATTCCAGTTATCCTAGCAAAAAGCCAGATTGGTGAAACAGAAAAAAGTTCATTTAAAACTTTATTTTTAGGTTTTATAAGCTTTACCAAAATACTTCCTAAAGCGGAAATTGAAATAAGTGATACAGCAATTAAAGGAAGAACATTACCAATTAAATTAACTGTATAGTTAGAAAGAAAAGCTATTGGTATAGTAACTTCACCACCTATATTTATAGGTATCATAAAAAGTAGTATACCTATAATAGAAGGAATAAAAAATTTTAAAAAAGATGAAATTTTTATATTTGAATTTTTATTCATTTTTGTCTCCTTTAAATTTATAATTATGCAATGATTATATTTTATTATACTTTCTACAAAAAAGATAGTATAAATAATCAAAAATATTTAATAATTATATAGAAATATTAAAAAAATAAAGAATTAATTATCGAAAGTATGTAGTGGAAGTATTAAATAATAGTACTAGACAACATCTGATATAATATTAAAGGAATGTTAATGAAAAGGGAGGATATGAAGTTGATAAAGGTAATAGCGTCAGATATGGATGGAACATTATTAAATTCTCAGCATGATATAACAGAAGAGAATGTAAAGGCTATATTAAAAGCTAAAGAGTTAGGAGCACATTTTATAGTAGCAACAGGAAGAATGTATGATGGTGTAAAACCTTTTATGGATAAGCATGGAATAAAGTGTGAGTATATACTTATGAATGGTGCAGAGTTTAGAGATGAAAATGGTGAGCTTATTGAAAGCATAAGTATGGATAAAAGAAAAATAAAAGATATACTTAATATTCTTTGTAAAGAAGATTTAATAGTTGAACTATATACTGGTGATGGTTCATATACAACAAATACAAAGGAAGAAGCTTTAAAAGAAATGGTTTATAGGGTACAAAACTTTGAAAAGGTTCAGGACTATGATAAAGCCTTAGAAATAGCTAAGGAGCATGAGCATTTTAAAACACTTAAGTATATAGATGATATTGATAAGTTCATAGAAAGTAGTATAGAAATAAGAAAAATAATTACATTTAGCAATGATGAAGAAATTATTAAGAAGACTAAGGTAGAGTTAAATGATATTGGGGGCTTAGCTGTTTTATCATCTTTTATAACTAACATTGAGATAACAGATGAAAGAGCTCAAAAGGGTTATATATTAAAGAAAGTTACTGAGAAGATGGGAATAAAAAATGAAGAAGTTATAGCTTTTGGAGATAGTTTTAATGATTATTCATTATTCACTGAATTTGAAAAAGCATATGCTATGGAAAATGCTATTCCAGAGATAAAAGAAATCGCTAAAAATATAACGGATACTAATGATAATAGTGGAGTAGCTAAAGCTATATATAAAGAGTTAGGGATTTAGAAATATTTAATTCTTATATAAAAAAATTAAATTATCTATTCTAACCTATAAAATAAATACTATTGTGTTAATATATATTGTAGATAAATACATAATAGGGGGAACAAGATGAAAAAGGTAAAAGAGTATGTGATTATAACATTTGGAGTATTATTGGTAGTAGCTTCATTTATATTTTTCTTTTTTCCTAATAATATAGCATGTGGTGGAGTATCGGGGTTAGCTTTAGTATTACATGACATAACTGGAATAGAGTCAGGAATTATTATGTTTGTTGCCAATATAATATTATTTGGTGTTGCATTTATATTTATTGGTGGAGAGTTTGGAATAAAGAGTATTTATGCAGCATTTGGTCTTTCAACAATACTTTCTATAACTGAAAAATCAGGAATATCATTTGCATTAACAAACAACTTAATACTTGCAACTATTTTTGGTAGTGCATTATTAGCTATGGGAACAGCTATAATGTTTACTCAGGATGCCTCTACAGGTGGAACTAGTATAATAGCTAAATTATTAAGCAAGTATTTTCATATTGGATATGGTATGGGACAGCTTATATCTGATTCTATAGTAATATTACTTGCTATGCATACATTTGGTATGGAGCTAGGGTTATTTGGATTATTAAGTGTTTACTTAATTGGAACACTAATAGATAAATTTATAGATGGTTTTAATTCTTGTAAACAAGTACTTATTTTTACTCAAAAGGAAGAAAAGGTTGTAGAATACATTAATAAAGATGTAGATAGGGGTTGCACTGTATTTAAAGGTAAAGGCGGATATACGGGAAGAGAAAATACTGTTATATTAACTATTTTAAGTAGAAGGCAATTTATACAATTAAAGCAATTTATAAAAAAAGAAGATCCAGAAGCATTTATAACAGTTAATGCTACAAGTGAAGTTTTAGGAAAAGGATTTATGAATTTATTAGAATAAATAAAAGCTTGCTGATACGGCAAGCTTTTTTTAACGTCTAGAAAATTATAAAAATTTTTAAGTAGCGAAATCTTATGGATACAGAGCTTGAGCGGTAAAAAAACTGTTTGGGTACAGTGTGAGTAAATGGATGTGTAAATCAGAAGAAACATGAATTAGAATGAAGGTATAGAAGGGAAAATTAGGAGGTATAAAATATGTATCATAAAGTTGAGAGTAAATTTCCAAAGAATTTTTTATGGGGGGCATCTACATCAGCCTATCAAGTAGAAGGCGCTTATAATGAAGATGGAAAAGGAGCATCAGTACAAGATACTAAAACGCTACCAGAAGGAACAGCTGATTTTAAAGTATCAAGCGATCATTATCACCACTATAAAGAAGATATAGCACTATTTGCAGAAATGGGTTTTAAAACTTATAGATTTTCAATATCATGGACAAGAATTATTCCAAATGGCACTGGAGAAGTTAATAAGAAGGGTATAGAATTTTATAATAATTTAATTGATGAGTTAAAGAAGTATGATATTGAGCCATTAGTAACAATGTATCATTTTGATTTACCAGATGTATTACAACAAAGAGGAGGATGGTCTAACAGGGATACAGTAGATGCTTTTGTAGAATATGCAAAGGTATTGTTTGAGAATTTTGGAGATAGGGTTAAGTACTGGTTAACTATAAACGAACAAAATATGATGATTTTACATGGTGCGGCAATAGGTACTGTAAATGAGGGTTGTGAAGATATACAAAAAGAGTTATATCAGCAAAATCATCATATGATGCTTGCGCAAGCTATGACTATGAAGTTATGTCATAAGATGGTTGAAGGTGGTAAGATAGGACCTGCACCAAATATAAGTGCTATATATCCGGCATCACCAAAACCAGAGGATGTACTAGCTGCTCAAAATTTTAATGCAATAAGGAACTGGCTATACTTAGATATGGCTGTATATGGAAGATACAATGCAATAGCATGGAGCTATATGAAGGAAAAGGGAATTGAACCTAAGATAGAAGATGGAGATATGGAAATATTAAAGGGGGGAGATCCTGACTTCATAGCATTTAATTATTATAGTACATCTACAGTTAGGGAAAGTAAAATTGATGATTCAGAAGGTAAATTTGTTGGTGGGGATCAACAAATTGCTACAGGAGATTTAGGAGTATTTAATGGAGCACACAATGATTTCTTAGAGAAAACTGAATTTGGATGGGAGGTAGATCCAGTAGGATTTAGAACAACATTAAGAGAGATATATGGAAGATATAACTTACCATTAATAGTAACTGAAAATGGTTTGGGAGCTTATGATAACTTAGAAGATGGTGATACTATAAATGATGATTATAGAATTGACTATTTAAGAAAGCATATAAAGCAAGCAAAACTTGCTATAACTGATGGCGTAGAGTTATTAGGTTATTGTCCATGGTCTGCTATAGATTTAATTAGTACACATCAAGGATTTAAAAAGAGATATGGTTTCATATATGTGAATAGAGATGAGTTTGATTTAAAAGATTTAAGAAGAATAAGAAAGAAGAGCTTTTTCTGGTATAAGAATGTAATTAAATCAAATGGAGAAGAAATATAGTGCTGTATGGGTACAGCGTTTAAATTTTACGGTTTATATTAAAAAGTATATATATTAAAATTGAGGTAGAGATAGCTGAATTAAGCCATCAAGCTAAAGTTATTTAAAGAAAGTATGAAACTTGCCAAGATTAATTAATCTTTGATAACTTTAGACTCATGAAATAATACTATCCCCAGTATTATTCTGTATTAAAATTTCTATTAATATTAAAAGGAGTTTAGATGATTATCTAAACTCCTTTTAAATTTATTCGGAACCTTTAGCCATCATATTAATAAAAGTAAACGTATTGAAAGGTTCCTATAAAAACCGTAAGGTTGTGAAAAAATTTCATATAACTATCTCACAAATAGAATTTTTAATTGTTTTATGGATAAACTAACCCTAACAAAGGAGAGTTTATTATGGATAAAAAGAAAGTTATTAACAATTTAATTATAGCTAACTTAACAATATTTTTCTTATATATGTTGGATAAATTTAGTATAATACATGAATTTTTAGAGGTTATATTATTAGTAATAGTAGCACCTATAATATTTGGGGTATTTCTTTTTTATATTCTAAAACCATTGAATGATATATTCATAAGAAAAGGAATGAAAACTTCAAAGGCAGCTTTATTAACACTATCAATAACAGCATTTATATTAGCGGCTGTTATTAGATATTTTGGAGAATACCTTGTAGTTCAGTTATTACAACTTAAATCACTAATACTAACTTATATAGATAGAAATCAGATATCTGAATTTACTAATGATGTTATGAACAATGATAGTATACAATCATCAATAAGTTCATTATGCACAGGAATAATGAATTATATTTCATTATTAGTTACAAATGCTAAAGATATATTCGATAAAGGAATGATGTTATTTTCTAATGTGTTATTAGTTATATTAATTACATTCTTTTTATTAAGGGACGGTCATAATTTTAAAAATGTTGTTTTAAAATATTGCCCAGGAAAATATAAAGATACTGTTGAAAAATTATTGCCTAAATGCGATGATATTCTATCTACATATATAATAGGTCAGGCTATAGTAGCATTATCTTTAGCAACTATGGTTTTTGTGGGGTACATAATAATAGGTATGCCTAGTGCATTATTATTAGCATTTACTACATTCATACTAGCTTTTATTCCATTTGTAGGATTTTTTATTTCTATGATAATTCCATATATAGTTGCAACAATAATAGGCTTTAACATGTTGATAAAATTAACATTGTTATTTATAATAGCTCAAACATTAAAGGGAAGAGTAGTTGTTCCATTTATAATGGGAAAAACAATGAATATACATCCAATTACTGATATATTTTTAGTAGTAGGTGGAGCAGCAATAGGAGGACCATTGGTTGCCTTTTGCATAGTACCAATATATTCTTTATTAAAATTAATAATAAAAAGCTTTATAGAAAGTAAGGACGTAAAGATCCCTTTTATTGATAAGATAAAAAAGGTATAGTAATATAAATATTATAAATAAGATATTAAGGGGATGTAGAAATGGGCTTTCGTAAACAATTAAAAGAAGTAAAAAGGGTAGTAGTTAAAGTAGGAACTTCAACGCTAACTTATGAAAATGGAAATATTAATTTAACAAGAATTGAAAGATTAACAAGAATATTATCTGATATGATGAATTCAGGTAAGGAGGTTGTACTTGTTACATCTGGTGCAATTGGAGTTGGAGTAAGCAAATTAAAGTTAAAAGAAAAGCCCAAGACTATAAGAGAAAAACAAGCAGTAGCAGCTGTAGGACAATGTGAATTGATGCATATATATAGTAAATTCTTTGGTGAATATAGCCATGTTGTAGGACAGGTTTTACTTACTAGAGATGTTGTTGAGGATGATCACATAAGAGAAAATGTATGCAACACATTTGAAACATTATTAGAAAATGGAATAGTTCCAATAGTAAATGAAAATGATACGGTTTCTATAGATGAAATTGAAAATATAGTTAGATTTGGGGATAATGATAACCTATCTGCAATAGTAGCAGGATTAGTAAAAGCAGATCTTTTAGTAATATTATCAGATATAGATGGGTTCTACGATTCAGATCCAAGAAGTAATGAAAATGCAAGGATGTTAGAAATAGTAGAAGAGGTTACTCCTGAATTAGAAGAATGTGCTGGTGGTGCAGGATCCAACTTAGGAACTGGAGGAATGATTACTAAGTTAACGGCAGCTAAAGTTTCTGCAGATGCTGGAGTTAATATGGTATTAGCTAATGGAAGTGAACCAAATATATTATTAGATATATTAGCAGGAGAAAACGTTGGTACTTTATTTTTAGGTAAAAAGTAATATAAGGGGGCAAAAAATGAGTAAATTAATTTTAAAAGGGCAAAGAGCAAAAGAAGCATCATATGAACTTATGAATGCAACTACAACACAAAAGAATGAAGCTTTACTTAAGATGGCTGAAAAACTTCTAGAAAATAAGGATTATATAATAAAAGAAAATAAGAAGGATTTAGACAGGGCTATTGAAAAAGGTACTACTGAAGCTATGTTAGATAGACTAAAGCTAGATGAAAAAAGATTAGCTGATATGGCAGATGGATTAAAGGAAGTAGTAGCATTAGCTGATCCAGTTGGGGAAGTTACTTCAATGTGGAAGAGGCCAAATGGATTACAAATAGGTAAACAAAGAGTTCCTATGGGGGTAATAGGAATAATATATGAAGCAAGACCTAACGTTACTTGCGATGCAGCAGGGTTATGTTTAAAGACTGGTAATGCAGTTATATTAAGAGGTGGTAGTGAAGCTATAAATTCTAATATGGCTATAGTTAAGGCTTTAGTGGAAGGAATAAAGGAAGCAGGACTTCCAGAGTATTCATTACAACTAGTAGAAGATACAAGTAGAGAAGTTGCAACAGAAATGATGAGGTTAAATGAATATATAGATGTGCTTATACCAAGAGGGGGAGCAGGTCTTATACAAGCTGTAGTAAAAAATGCTACAGTACCAGTTATTGAAACTGGAACAGGGAACTGTCATGTTTATGTTGATTGTGATGCAGATTTAGAAATGGCTAAAAATATAGTTATAAATGCAAAGACAAGTAGGCCAGCTGTTTGTAATGCAGAAGAAAAGCTTCTAGTAAGTGAAAAGGTTGCTGATAAATTTATACCTATGGTTATTAATGCATTAAGAGAAAAGAATGTACAAGTAATAGGTGATGAAAAGGTTAGAACTATAATAGAAGATGTTCAGGCAGCAACTGAAGAAGATTGGGGAAAAGAATATCTTGATTATATTATTGGAGTTAAAATAGTTAAAGATGTAGATGAAGCTATTTCACACATAAATAAGTATGGGTCAGGACATTCAGAAGCAATAGTTACTAAGAGTTATGATAATTCTCAAAGGTTTTTGCAAAGAGTAGATGCTGCTGCTGTATATGTTAATGCATCAACAAGATTTACTGATGGAAGTGAATTTGGCTTTGGCGCTGAAATAGGAATAAGTACCCAAAAGTTACATGCAAGAGGGCCAATGGGATTAACTGAATTAACAACTACAAAATATATTATCTATGGGAATGGACAAATAAGATAAATTTTTAAGAAGCTACTAAGGTGGCTTCTTATATTTATATATTTTTAAAAATATAAATATCTAGATAGTTAGGAGAGAATATTTAAGAATGAACTGGAAGATAAAAAGATTTTATGATTTAACGCTAGATGAGTTATATGAAATTTGTAAAGTAAGGTATGAAGTCTTTGTATGTGGACAGAAAATTTATCAAGAGAATGATTTTGATGATGTTGATAAAAAGGTATTTCATATATTTTTAGAAGATGAAGGGAAGATAGTTGCTTATGCTAGATTAATTCCTAGTGGAATAACATATGATACTGCAGCTATAGGAAGAGTATTAGTATTAAATGAATATAGAAGAAAGGGAATTGCTTCTGAATTAATGAAAAGAAGTATTGAATTTATACAGAAGGAATTAAAAGAAAATAAGATTACTTTGTCTGCTCAACTATATGCCAAGGATCTTTATGAAAAAGTTGGTTTTAAGGTGGTTTCAGATGTATATGAAGAAGTTGATATACCTCACGTAAAAATGATTTTAGAATAAAGTAGTTGAAAATACACAGTTGCAACTGGTGGTTGACAAAAAGAAAGGGATAGTTGGTAGAGTTTTATATGAAAAGTTACTATAATTCTTCATGGAGGTGAGAGGCATGCAATTAGGTGAGAAGCTGCAATTATTAAGAAGTAGGAATGGAATATCTCAGGAAGAATTAGCAGAGAAATTAGGGATATCAAGACAATCAGTTTCAAAGTGGGAATCTGGACAATCGATACCAGATTTAAAGAAATTAATAATATTATCAGATATATATAATGTTACTATTGATAGTTTAGTTAAAGATGGTGATGAGTATGATATATTACAAGAAACAGATGCTAAGGTAATAGATAATGATACTAAATCAACTCAAGTTATTATAAATCTTCACGGAGGAAGATTAGAGTATGAATATAAGAGCAAAAGGACATTACTTGGCTTACCACTTATTCATATTAATATAGGCAAAGGATTTAAGAAAGCCAAAGGAATAGTTGCTATAGGAAATATATCATATGGAATTGTATCAGTAGGTATTATTTCTTTAGGAGTATTAAGTTTTGGTTGTATGGCCATAGGTATAATTAGTCTAGCAGCTATATCAATAGCATTACTTCTAGCTATTGGTGTTATATCTATAGGAACTTTTTCAATCGGAGCTATATCTATTGGAATTTTTTCTATGGGAGCGCTATCTATAGGAAAATATTCAATTGGAGCAGCGGCTATAGCATCAGATATAGCCATAGGAGATTATGCAAGAGCTAATATAGCTATAGGAAATAAAGCACAAGGAGCAAATGTATTACCATTAGATACTCCAATAGAAGATATAAAAATGTTAATAAAGAAAGAATATCCTAATATAAGTGCTTGGCTTAAGAATTGTGTTGAATTCTTCGTTAGAAATATTAAGGTGTAGACAAGATAAAAATTAAAAGGTTAGTTATTTATATTAAATAACTAGCCTTTTTTCTTATTGCTTTAGTTTAGATCCCTTAGCATATCTTTTGATTTTGATTAATCTACATATATGGAAATAAATGATATAATTTAGTAAAGAAAAGTTAGTTGGGATAAATTAAATGAAATATATAAATAAAGACATATGTAAAGAGTTAAAAATAGATTAAGAAATAGAAAGATGGTATCAGGAAGACTAAATTTAATTGGATCAGATCTCATTGGACTGAATAAGAAAGATATAGTCTAGTATAAAGAGAGATAACTAAGGAAAACTAAGATAAATAACTTAGGAGGTCATAGATTATGGAACATAAGAAGTTTGCTTTTATATCAGATTTTGATGGAACATTAACAAATAAAGATTTTTATAAAATGATAATAGATGAATACTTAGGTGAAGAAGGTAAAGAGTTATACAAAGCATGGCGTAGGAATGAATACAAAGATAAGGATTTTTTACATAAGATTTATAGTTCAATTAACAGAGATGAAGATGAAATATTAGAGGATATATTAAAGATTGAGTGGGATAAAAATGCAGATAAAGTAATTCAAAAAGTAAAAGAAGCTGGTGGAGATTTTATTATTTTAAGTGCAGGAACTAGTTACTATATAGATAGATTGCTTAAGGAAAAAGGACTGTCAGATATTAAAGTTTATTCTAATCCAGGGGAATATAAAAATAGAGGTATTCATTTAAATATAGATGAAAATAATCCATATTATTCTGAGGTGTATGGAATAGATAAGGGTAAGATTGTGGTTGATTTAAAACATAAATATTCATATGTTTATTATGCAGGTGATAGTGCTCCAGATATTCCACCATGTAAGTTAGCAGATACATGCTTTGCAAAGGGAACACTTCAAGGAATGTTACAAGAGGAAGGTGTAAATTTTATACCTATGAGTGATTATAGGGATATAGAAAAAAGTTTAATTGAAAAGGGGGTAATAGAAGAATGAAGGTAAAAGCACATAGTATTTCTATACCAGCTTTCTTAAAGGTTGGGAGAGGTACTTTAGGATATTTAGGTGAGTTCTTAAGTGAAAATAAGTTTAATAGAGTGTGTATATTTTTTGGTAATGGTCTTATTGAATTGTTTGGACATATAGTGTTTGAGTCCTTAGAAAAAGAAGATATAGAGCTTTTGCATCATGAAGAACTAGATACTACCGATATTGAGGATATTACAAGGTTAGCTTTTTCAATTCCTAATAATACAGATGCAGTTATAGGTATTGGAGGAGGCAAGGTAATTGATGTGGCAAAGTATGTTGGTTTCTTAAGAAAAATACCATTTATAAGTGTACCAACATCATCATCTAGTGATGGGTTTTCAAGTTCTAGTGCATCATTACTTGTAGATGGTAAGAGAACCTCAGTACCGGCAAGGTTAGCTTATGGAATAGTAGTTGATTTAGATGTAATAAAAAGTGCACCTGAAAAGTTCATTTATTCAGGAATAGGTGATTTAATTTCTAAGATAACAGCTTTATATGATTGGATTTATGAAGCTGATAAAGGTGTAGGCGAATTAGATGATTTTGCATTAATGATAGCTAAAAAGGCAGTAAATAGTTTTATTAGAACTCCATTTAAGTCCATACAAGATGACTTGTTTTTAAAAGAGTTAGTAGATTCTCTTGCTATGAGTGGAATAGCCAATGAGATAGCTGGGAATAGTTCTCCAACTAGTGGTAGTGAACATTTGATCTCTCATGCTTTAGATAAGATATTAGATGAGCCACAGCTTCATGGAGTACAGGTTGGAATTGCTACATATATTATGAGTAAAGTTCAAGAACATAGATATAAAAGGGTGAATGAAGTATTAACTACCACAGGATTTTGGAATTATGTAAAAACATTAAAAATTAAAAGAGAAGACTTTGAAAAGGCTATTGACATTGCGCCTAGCATAAAACCTAATAGACATACATTTATTCATGAAGAAGAATATAGAAAAGAGGCAAAAGAACTATTATACAAAGATGAAATTTTAAATTCTATTTTTGAATAATATAGAGGTTGGTAAATTTAAGTACCAACCTCTTTCTTATAATTAATCTTAATATAAAAATTTATGCTGATTAAAGACACAATATACATTAATCTGTCATAGGTTAAAAATAGGGATAAATATATACAAATAAGTCTATATCTAAAATTAAACGAGGGGAGAAAAAATATGAATCTAGTAAATGCAGATTTAGCTTCAACCGTTAAGGTCGTAGGCATAAATGCTGAGGGTGAACTTAGGAGGAGGTTTTTTGATTTGGGGATAATTGAGGGGACTAAAATAGATGTCATGTATAGAGGACCATTTGGTGATCCAACAGCCTATTTAATAAGGGGAGCCCTAATTGCAATAAGGGGAGAAGATGGTGCAAAGATTCAGGTAGTAAGTTATAAGTAGGAGGAGACATGGGCTTAAGTAAAAATTCAACAGGTATTGGAGTTCTATCAGGAGAAAAGGGTAAGGTTAGTGATGATTATAAGTATAAGATAGGGCTGGCTGGTAACCCCAATGTAGGTAAAAGTACAGTTTTTAATGCATTAACAGGTTTAAATCAACACACAGGAAATTGGCCTGGGAAGACTGTGGCAAATGCTGAAGGCATATTCCAAGTGAATGAAGAAAAAATTAAGGTGGTAGATTTACCTGGAACTTATTCATTGTTATCTAATTCTGAGGAAGAAGAGATTGCAAGGGATTATATTTGTTTTGAAAATCCTGATTTAGTTGTAGTAGTAGCAGATGCTACATCCTTAGAAAGAAACTTAAACTTGTTCTATCAGATATCTGAAATAACAGAAAAGGTCATACTTTGTGTTAATTTAATAGATGAGGCTAAAAAGCAAGGAATAACAATTAATGAAAAAAAATTAGCTAAAGAACTTAATACTTGTGTTGTTATTACAGCAGCTAGACAAAATGAAGGAATAGATGAGCTAAAGAAGAAAGTTTTAGAGGAAATAAATAGGAAAAGAGATACTTATGCTCTTGTGAAATATAAAGAAACAATTGAAGAATCTATAAAAGACATACAAGCTGTTCTATCTAATAATGAAAAGTTGTCTAATGATAAGAAAAAGTTAAGGTGGGCTTCTATTAGGTTATTAGAGAATAATGAGGGAATAGTAAGCTCATTAGTTAAAAAATTTAATATTAGTGATGTTTCTATGGATAATGTGAACAAAATAAGAAGAGATGTAAACCTTGAAAAATCTATAGAAGATGAGATAGTAGAAACCTTAGTTAGGAATGCAGAAGAAGTTGCAAGAGATGTAGTAAATGAAAGAGATAAATATAATGAATTCCATAAGAAGGTAGATAAATTATTAGTATCTAAGGTTACCGGAATTCCTATAATGATACTTTTGCTATTGGTAATTCTTTGGATTACCATAACCCTTGCAAATTATCCATCACAATTATTATCAGATATGTTTGGTCATATTGAAGTTTGGTTAAGAGGAGTACTTGCTGGTAGTTTTATACCTGCATGGATTAGTAGTGTTTTGATGGATGGAATATATGTTACTTTGGCTTGGGTAATATCTGTTATGTTACCTCCAATGGCTATATTTTTCCCTATGTTTACTTTACTTGAAGACTTGGGATATTTGCCAAGAATAGCTTTCAACTTAGACAAATGTTTTAAAAGGTGCTGTTCTTGTGGTAAACAAGCTCTAACTATGTGTATGGGGTTGGGGTGTAATGCCGCTGGGGTAATAGGATGTAGAATAATTAATTCACCAAGGGAAAGATTAATAGCTATATTAACTAATGTTTTTATGCCTTGTAATGGAAGGTTTCCTACCTTAATAACAATAGCATCTTTATTTATAGGTGGTTCTGTAATTGGTGGGGTTACAGGTAGTCTTGCATCAGCTTTGGCAGTAACTGCAGTTGTAATAGTAGGTGTATTTATGACACTTATAACATCTAAGATTTTATCAAAGACTCTATTAAAAGGAATACCTTCAAATTTTATTTTAGAATTACCTCCATATAGAAAACCACAAATAGGTAAAGTTCTTGTTAGGTCATTATTAGATAGAACATTATATGTTCTTGGAAGATCAGTGGCAGTAGCAGCACCTGCTGGAATAGTTATATGGGTTTTTGCTAACGTATCTGTAGGAGAGGTAAGTTTATTAACTTATTGTGCAGATTTTCTACAACCATTTGCTAATGCAATAGGATTGGATGGTTATATTTTAATGGCATTTATACTAGGATTGCCTGCTAATGAAATAGTTATGCCTATAATTATAATGAGTTACATGAGAGCAACTACTATGTTAGAGTTTGATAGTATGATTGCATTAAAAGAATTATTAGTTGCTAATGGATGGACATTGCTAACAGCTATTAATATGATGATTATTTGTCTTATGCACTATCCTTGTGGCACAACATTATGGACAATCAAGAAGGAAACAAAAAGTTGGAAGTGGACTATACTATCCTTCTTAATTCCAACTATAGCAGGAATAGTAGTTTGTTTAATAACAACTCAACTTTGGAGATTAATAGTTTAGCAAAAGGAAGCTGTTTCTTTATTTAAGAAGTAGCTTCCTTTTGTAGGTTATGAGGAACTTATATATTTAAAAAAATATATAAACATATAAATATAAAAATATATAAATATGCGTTCTAATATAAAATTTTTTATCAATGTAATTCTTCAATGATATAATTGGATTAATGTTTAAATATGAGGTGATTGTGATGAAAGATAAATTCACATTAATAACTGGCGGAAGTGAAGGGATTGGTTTTGAATTAGCAAAGTTATTTGCTAATGATAATAATAATATTTTATTAGTTGCTAGGAACAATGATAAATTAAATGAAGCAAAAGAATATTTGAAAAAGAATTATGATGTGAATGTTATTACAATTAGTTTAGATTTATCAGTGGATAACTCTTGTGAAAAACTATTTGAATTTGTGGAAGAAAATAATTTGATTGTGGATAACTTAATAAATAATGCTGGAATAGGTTCATTTGGTTTTTTTCATGAAGAAGATAATGGATTTGAAGATAAGATTATAGATTTGAACATAGCTTCCTTAACGAAGATAACAAAATATTTCTTAAGACAAATGATCAAAAGAAAAAGTGGTGGAATATTAAATGTAGCATCAACAGCAGCTTTTGTTGGAGGCCCTAAGATGGCTCTTTATTATGCAACAAAATCTTATGTATTAACTTTAACTGAAGCAATTCATGATGAAGTACAAGAATATGGAGTTAAAGTAAGCTGTTTATGTCCAGGTCCAGTTAAAACATCATTTCAAAGTAAAGCTGGAATAAAGAAATCAGAAAGTGCAAAAAAGTATTTAATGAATGCAGAGGATGTTGCAAAGATTGGTTATGCTAATTATAAAAAAGGAAAAACAATAATTGTACCAGGAATTAAGAATAAAGTTTTGGTTATAGGAAATAAACTTATTCCTAGAGCGTTAAGTAGAAGAGTTGTCTTAAAGAGCAATAAGTATTAGGGGGAAGGAAATAGTGAGTAAAACTTTTGACGGATATGTATTGGTTTCAGATATGGATGGAACTTTAATTGGAAGTGATAAGATAATATCTAGTGATAATAGAGAAGCAATTGATTATTTTATTAATGAAGGCGGATTATTTACAGTAGCAACAGGTAGAATGTTACCATCAGTATTAGAATATAGGGAAAGCTTAAATTTGAACTTACCAATTTTAATTCATAATGGTGGAAAGATATATGATGTTATAAAAGAAGAAATAATAAGTGAAGTGTATATAGAGGGAAATAGGAAAGAGGCAATAAAAAGAATAGCTAATGACTATCCTAGTTTAGGAATAGAAATATTTTCTGATGAAGTTGTATATGTATATCAAAGTTGTAGATTTACAGAAAGATATAATAGACACAATTATGAGATTGTTTATGATGTAGATGATAGTTTGTGGAACAAAAATTGGGTAAAGGTTCTTATTATAGGGGAAGAGGAAGAACTAAATAGAATAGAAGAGGTATACTGCAGTAAATATGATTCTGGATCAGCTTATAGAAGCGGGAAAAATTATTTTGATATAGTTGCAAATGGAGTATCTAAAGGACAAGCATTAGAAAGTTTAATTAATAAATATAAGTTAGATAAAAATAAAGTTATTGCAGTTGGGGACAATATGAATGATTTAGAAATGCTTAAAGTGGCTAAATATGGGTTTGTCGTAGAAAATGGAGAAGACAGAGTAAAGGAAGAAGTTGACTTAATAGCAGCCTCCTGTGATGAAAGCGCAATTAAGTTTGTAATAAATTATATAAAGAATAAAATATAAGTAATTTTTTAAGCCAATTCTGTTAATACTAATCAATAAAAGGTGAGGAGTGTTATTATGAGTTGGCTTAGTTATATTCTTTTTATATTTATTTTGTACTCATTTTTAGGATGGGTATTAGAAGAAATATATTGTTTTATAGTTACAGGGCGATTTAAAGAGGATGGCTTTTTGAATGGACCATTTAAACCAATGTATGGTTTTGCTATGGCAATAATAATATATATAAGTGAATTCACAATGATTAGTAATACCTTGTTGTGGACTTTATTTTTTATAGTTCCTACAACAGTAGAGTACATTAGTGGATACCTTATGAAGAAAGTATTGAATAAGATGTATTGGGATTACAGTGATCATAAGTTTAATATAGATGGATTTGTATGTTTAAGATTCTCTTTATATTGGATCTTTTTAACTGCTTTTGTAGTATATATATTACAGCCATTAGTTAGTATAATGTTTTATAATTACTTTGATTTTATATCAAATATAAGTCCTTTATTTATTGGGTACATATTAATAGATTTTGTTATGACCACAAGTAGTCTAAATATTAATTATAAAGCTAAGGATTAGAGATTAAGAAATATTATTTCCACACGATAAGTAATGTAAAAGTTATTTGAGTTGAGGGGATAAATATGATAGTTAATAAAAATAAATTGGTTGAAGAGATAATAAACAATATATCTTTTTTAGAGGAGCCAAGAGAAGGTATAAAAATAAATAATGATAATTTAAAAAGAATAAAAAATATTTATTTAAGAATTGGTACTGGTAAAGAAGTATTTGAACAAATTGCAAAAATTGTTTTAAACTCTGTAATGCAAATGAGTAGCTTGGATTTATTACTTACTGATAAGGTAAGGGAGATCGAAAAGGTAAGTAGCAGTATAGATAATTTAACAGGTAAGTTATCTGAGGCAAGTAGAGTTGTAATTGATTCATCAGAAGAAGTATCTGCATCACATGCATCTATGACAGATTCAATTAATAAAATGTCCGTTAATTCAGATAAGTTGCTAGAGGATATTAATAAAAGTGACAAAGAATTATGCGAAATACAAGACTCATCAAAGAGAGCTATGGAAAGCTCAGTTAATATGAAGGAAGATATGAAAAAATTAATGGATGTATTATCAAACATAAAAAATGTAATAACATCTATTTATGATATATCTGAACAGACAAATTTATTAGCACTAAATGCATCAATAGAAGCTGCTAGAGCTGGTGAAGGTGGAAGAGGCTTCTCTGTAGTGGCAGAAGAAATAAGAAAGTTGGCAGATGAAACAAAACTGTTAACATCCAATATGGGTGGGTTTGTTAAGGCTATTGGAGATGCATCTACTAAGAGTGATAAAAGTATTGATAATACAGTGGAAGATCTTAAAAAGATAAATGATAGTATTGATAATATGGTTAATGCAGGAAAAAGGAATAGGGAGACTATACATAATATGAGTGAAGAAATTAGTGTAATTGCAGCTAATAGTGAAGAAATTAGCTCTGCTTTTGAAGAAGTTAATGAAACAATCAGATTATGTGGAGATCACGTAGAGAAAATAAAAGGGAGCTCAGAAGTTTTAAGTACTAGTAGAAGTGATTTAAGAAATATTATAAATCCACTTTCTAATATGGAGGAGGAGCTACATAATGCAGCAACCTTAATAGGGAAAGTTGTACAAGATCCTTATTATAGAGTAAATAATACATTATTTATAGAAACAGTTGAAAATGCTATTGTAGCCCATAAGAATTGGTTGCTTACTTTAAAAGAAATTATAGATAATAAAAAAGTAGTTCCATTACAAGTTAATGAGCATAAGTGTGCATTTGGACACTTCTATTACTCTATATCTCCTATAAACAAAGAAGTATTAAATATTTGGGAAAGCGTTGAGGATAAACATAAAAAGTTTCATAGTTGTGGAAAAAGTGTTATAAAAGCAATTAATAATAATGATTTAAAATTAGCAAATAGTATATATAGTGATGCACAGAAGTTGTCGTTAGAATTAATAAAAGATTTTACTGTAATAATAGATAAAGTTAATAAGCTAGATAAAAAGAATATAAGTGTTTTTTCTAGTTAAATAAAAGGAAGTAATATTTCACTCAGATTTGTGTGAAATATTACTTTTCTATTTATAAATCAGTTAATCTACCCTTATTTTTAAGATGAGCTATTAATTTGTTAGGATCATTCATTATCAGTTCTTCTGGGAAGTTAATGGATTCTAACATTTCTATAGCTTTATCAAATTGACCAATACTAAATGAGATATGAGCATCAGATGTAACAATTATTTTTGCATTATGCTTTTTGCAGAGTTCAGCAATTTGCTTACAGTTTGATTCGCTTCCTTTTCTTGAGTTTCCTAATAAAGATGAAGTGTTAATTTCTATCATTATATTTTTTTCTTTAACCTTTTTAACTATAGATTCATAATCAAGCTTATATGCTGGATTGCCCAAGTGGCCTAAAATTTCTACCTTTTTATTATTATCAATAGCATTAAATATAGCTTTTGTATTGTTTTCTAATGTATCAGGAGTAAATACAGGCTCATGAAAAGATGCAATCATATAGTCAAGGTATTGAGATTCACGTTCTGAAATATCTAAGTTACCGTCTATATCTAAGATATTAGCTTCACATCCTTTAAATAATATAACCCCATCAATTTCTCTAGGTACAACTCTAAGGTTTCCAAAATACCATTGATGAGGTGCACCAGGCATAGTTGGACCATGTTCTGAAGTACCTAATATTTTAATTCCATTTTCAGAACAAAACTTTATGTTTTCCATTAAAGTTGTATAAGCATGCCCACTAACAATTGTATGAGTATGCAAATCCGATAGTAGTTTCATTAAAACTCCTCCTTTGTAATAAATAAAATATATAATTAGTATAGTTTAAATAGATTAATTAATCCAATCCAATCTATAATACCTAAATTTATTAAAAATGCTATTAAATAAACTTGACAGTAAATAATGTATAAACTAGAATAATATAAAAGAATAAAAATGAATAAGAAAAGATACACTTTAAATTGGTCCAGAGAGGCCAGAAAGGAGTCTGAAACTATGTTTAATGCTTTAGAAAATATTTGCATAGCTTTGTCTTTAAAGACATTTAAAAATTATAAATATAATAGGATAATGAGGAGACCAGAGTTTCTGTAAGTCTCTTTATTATCCTTTTCTTTTTATATTAAATGTCGATAAAGTGTTATCTTAACTTCAACATGAAAGAGGGAGGGCTAAGCATGAAAGCAAAGCTTATTTTAGAAAATGGTATGGTATTTGAAGGTAAAGCCTTTGGTCACCTAAAAGATAGTGTTGGTGAAGTAGTATTTACAACTGGTATGACTGGATACCAAGAGGTTTTAACTGACCCTTCATACTATGGACAAATTGTAACAATGACATATCCTCTAATAGGAAACTATGGAATAAACCTTGAAGACATGGAATCTGATAGCCCAAAGGTTAGAGGGTTCATAGTAAGAGAAAAATGTAATTTACCAAATAACTTTAGATGTGAGTTAGAATTAGAAGATTTCTTAAAGCAAAATAAGATAGTTGGTCTTGAAGGTATAGATACAAGAGCTCTTACGAAGGTTTTAAGAAACAACGGTACAATGAGAGGAATCATTGCAATTGATGAATTAGATAAAAGCGATATAGATGAAAAAATTAAGTCTTTCTCAAATAAAGAAGCTGTAAAGACTGTAACAACAAAGAAGTCTTACACAGTTGAAGGCAAAGGAAAGCATGTAGCTGTAATTGATTTTGGGATAAAGCAGAATATATTAAGATGCTTTAAGAAGAGAGGATGCAAGTTAACAGTATTCCCAGCTGATACAAAGGCTGAAGATATTTTAGCTATAAATCCAGATTTAGTATTCTTATCAAATGGACCTGGGGATCCAGAAGATTTACCAGAAGTAATTGAGAATATAAAGAAGATAGTTGGAAAGAAGCCAATAGTAGGAATCTGCTTAGGTCACCAGTTATTAGGGTTAACATTAGGTGGACAAACAGCTAAGCTTAAGTTTGGGCATAGAGGATGCAATCACCCAGTTAAAGATTTAGAAACAAATAAGGTTACTATAACCTCACAAAACCATGGATATGTGGTTCAAACTTTACCAGAAGATGTTGAAGCAACTCATATCAACATAAACGATGGAACTATAGAAGGAATGAAGCATAAGAAGTTACCTATATTCTCAGTACAATTCCATCCAGAAGCTTCGGCAGGACCACAAGACAGTGAATATATATTCGATAAATTCATGGAATACGCACTATAGGAGGTTAGTATTATGCCATTAAATAAAGATATTAAAAAAGTATTAGTTATAGGATCAGGACCAATAGTTATAGGACAAGCAGCAGAGTTTGATTATTCAGGAACTCAAGCTTGCCAAGCTTTAAAAGAAGAGGGAATTGAAGTTGTATTAGTTAATTCTAATCCAGCTACAATTATGACTGATAGAGAAGTTGCAGATAAGGTTTATTTAGAGCCATTAACTGTAGAATTTGTAGAAAAGGTTATTGAAAAGGAAAGACCAGATAGTTTACTTGCTGGTATGGGTGGTCAAACAGGACTTAACCTTGCAGTTGATTTACATGATGCAGGAATATTAGAAAAATATAATGTAAAAGTAATAGGTACTTCTATTGAATCTATCAAAGAAGGTGAAGATAGAGAATTATTCAGAGATATGATGAATAGGATACAAGAACCTGTTATTCAATCTGAAATAATTACTGAATTAGAAGCAGGAATTGAATATGCTGGTAAGATTGGATACCCAGTAATAGTTAGACCAGCCTATACGCTAGGGGGAACTGGTGGGGGAATAGCTAATAATGAAGAAGAGTTAAGAGTTATTCTTGAATCAGGATTACAATTAAGTACAATAGGACAAGTTTTACTTGAAAAGTCAGTTAAGGGATGGAAAGAAGTAGAGTATGAAGTAATGAGAGACTCTTACGGAAACTGCATAACTGTATGTAACATGGAAAACATTGACCCAGTTGGTATCCATACAGGTGATAGTATAGTTGTAGCTCCTTCTCAAACATTGTCAGATAAAGAATATCAAATGTTAAGAACGGCATCTATAAACATTATAAATGCTGTAGGAATAGAAGGTGGATGTAACGTACAGTTCGCTTTAAATCCTAACTCGTTTGAATATGCTGTAATAGAGATTAACCCTAGAGTTTCAAGATCTTCAGCTTTAGCATCAAAGGCTACTGGATATCCAATAGCAAAACTTGCTGCTAAGATAGCTTTAGGATATGGATTAGATGAAATAAAGAATGCAGTTACTCAAAAAACTTATGCATGCTTTGAACCAACATTAGACTATGTAGTATGTAAGATTCCAAAGTGGCCTTTTGATAAGTTCTACGGTGCAGATAGAGAACTTGGAACTAAGATGATGGCTACAGGGGAAGTAATGGCTATAGGTGCAAACTTAGAACAAGCATTACTTAAGGGAATAAGAAGTTTAGAGATAGGAAAATACTCATTAGACCACAAGAAGTTTAGAGAGTTCAGTATGCAAGAGCTTAAGGAAAGAGTGATGTCTCCAGATGATGAAAGACTATTTGCATTAGCTGAAATGCTTAGAAGAGACTATAGGGTAGATAAAATCTGTAAGATTACAGGAATAGATAGATTCTTCGTAGAGAAGTTCAAGTGGATAGTTGAAGAGGAGCAAAGATTAAAGTTAAGTAAGATTGATGACTTAGACAAAGAATGGTTATTAAACTTAAAGAAAAAAGGATTCTCAGATAAAGCTATAGCAGACATGTTAAAGGTTTCTCCTGAAGACATTAATAGATTAAGAGATATCTGGAATATAAAACCTGCATATAAGATGGTTGATACATGTGGTGGAGAATTCGAAGCATTATCACCTTATTACTACTCAACTTATGAACAGTATGATGAAGTAGAAGTATCAGATAAGAAAAAGGTAATGGTTATAGGTTCAGGTCCAATAAGAATAGGACAAGGTATTGAATTTGACTATGCTTCAGTACACTGTGTATTAGCACTTAAGAAGCTAGGAATAGAGACTATAATAGTTAATAACAACCCAGAAACAGTAAGTACAGACTTTAATATTTCTGATAAGTTATACTTTGAACCATTAACAGAAGAAGATGTATTAAGCATAGTTGAAAAAGAAAATCCAGATGGAGTTATACTTCAATTTGGTGGACAAACAGCTATTAAGCTTGCAAACTTCTTAAAGGAAAAGAATATACCAACATTAGGAACTACAGCAGATCAAATAGACATGGCTGAAGATAGAGAAAAGTTTGATGCTTTACTAGAAGATTTGGGAATTTCAAGACCAAAGGGGAAAGGAATCTGGTCAGTTGAAGAAGGGCTAAAAGAAGCTGAAAGATTAGGATTCCCTGTACTTGTTAGACCTTCATATGTAATTGGTGGTCAAGGGATGGAAATAACTCATGATGAAGAAGAATTAACATTCTACTTAATGCATGCTTTTGAAAAAGATTCAAAGAATCCAATACTAATAGATAAGTATCTAATGGGTAGAGAAATAGAAGTAGATGCGATTTCCGATGGAGAAGATGTTCTTATACCAGGTATAATGGAACACTTAGAAAGAGCAGGGGTTCATTCAGGGGATAGTGTAACTATGTATCCAACACAAAATGTTAGTGAAGATATTAAGAGTGCGATACTAGATTATACTAAGAAGTTGGCTTTAGCAATAGGAATAAAAGGAATGATAAACATTCAGTTTATCGAATTTGAAGGGCAATTATATGTAATAGAAGTTAATCCAAGAGCTTCAAGAACTGTACCTTATATCAGTAAAGTAAGTGGAGTTCCAATAGTAGATATAGCAACTAAGGTTATGCTAGGAAGTAAGTTAAAGGACTTAGGATATGGAGTAGATGTATATAAAGAACCAGAATTAATATCAGTTAAGGTTCCTGTATTCTCAACTCAAAAGCTACCAAATGTTGAAGTATCATTAGGACCTGAGATGAAATCTACAGGAGAGGTTTTAGGAGTTGGTAAAACAGTTAATGAAGCTTTATATAAAGGATTTGTAGCAGCTGGAATGTTCCCTAAGAAGGGTGAAATATTAGCTACTATAAATAAACATGATAAGGCTGAATTCTTACCAATGGCAGTTAGATTGTCTAAATTAGGATATAAGTTTGTAGCTACAGAGGGAACTTGTAACTTACTTAAGGACGCAGGTATAGATGCTAAAAAGGTAAGAAGAATATGTGAAGATTCACCTAATATACTAGATGTTATAAAAAATAAGGAAGTAGAACTAGTTGTAAATACTCCAACTAAAGTTAATGATTCAAAGAGAGATGGCTTTGTAATGAGAAGGGCAGCTGTAGAGAGAAATATAGGTGTTATTACAGCTCTAGATACTCTAAGAGCTATAGTAGATGTTAAGGAAGAGCATTTTGAAGATAATAAAGCATTAGAAGTTTACAACTTAGGAAATTAATATAATGAAAAAGAAGACTATATTACTATATGGTCTTCTTTTCTTATATTGGAATAAAAGTATAAATATTTGTTGACATACGAACAAAAGTTCGATAAAATTAAATCAACAAACAAATGTTCGTATGGAGGGCTATTATGAAGAATAATGATATATTTGTAAAATTAAATGTTAAAAGCATCGGAGAGGTTAGAAGTTTAATAATAGACAAAGATAACTTAAAAGAAAATGACGGAAATAAATACATAATGTGCGCGGGTAAATATGATAGAAATGGATGGACAATAGTCTTTAAGGCTAGAAATTATAAAGAAGCGGAATACATAATTGAGAATACACCTTTAAAGGCAAAGAAAAGTTGCAATATTGAATTATTTGCAAAGCCTCACCCAATATATTGTTAAATATAAACGCAATAAAAGCTATTTATATTAGACATGCTAAGGATAAATAGCTTAAATGTTATATTCTACATTATTAATTACTACTGATAATTCATTTATAAGATTAAGAAGCTTTCCTTCATTTTTTGAGTCTGAGCTTTTTACAATCTTAACAACAGGTCTTAGAGGATAGTTTAGTTGAGTTTCTTGCACAACAGCAATATCCCCAGTGCTTAATTTTACTATAGTTCCAAAAGGGAATGGAACTATTATTTTTGAAAATACCTGAACCATATTAAAATCAAATAACTTATTAACATTTGCCATTATATATTCTAAAGCATCACTTGCACATAATGCACGTCTATAGCACCTATCAGAGGTAAGTGCATCATATACATCTGCAATTGATAAAATTTTAGCTAATTTATTTATCTCATCACCTTTTAAAGCATTTGGATAACCTAATCCATCAATCCTTTCATGGTGTTGAAGAGCAATTACTTTAATACAAGACTTTATGGATGGACTTTTATTAATATAGTCATAACCTAATCTAGGATGCTCTTTAATTTTCAAAAATTCTTCATATGTTAATGGGCCTTCTTTAGTTATTAAATCTTTAGGAATAAACACTTTTCCTATATCATGTAACAATGCTCCTGTGCATAAATCTATAAGTTCAGACTTTGGCAGTTGTAAGCCTATCCCAAGCACTAAAGATATAACTGCAACATTTACGCAGTGTTGATATGTATACATATCCATGCTTTTTATATCTACTAAGCTAACTAATAAGTTTTTATTTTCCAATATATTGTTTAATAACTCTTCAGCAATATCGTTAATAGATTTAAAATAGTCTTCTTGTTTCTTTAGAATATTATTTTTTTCTTTCGAATTAATTATATTTAAACTAGATAGTTTTTCGATATTGTTAAAACTATCCTTTATTATTGAAGCTGCTTTGTTTCTAAGTTCTGGCTTAATTATATCTTCAATTTCACCTTGACTATAGCCATCTTCTATGTAAATTGAAAATATATTTACTTGTTTAATCTTTTTAATTAAACCTTCAGTGAGAAGAACTCCACTTTTTAAGAGAGTTCTACCAGAATTATCATATATAGTTTTACCTAAATAGGATCCTGTACGGACAGACTCTATTGGAACCAGTCGCATCAAAACACCTCTCTTAACATATAAAATCAATAAAATTATATCATATTTTGTAATAAAGTGCTATTAATTGGATAATTCAAAAAGAAAAACTCAGGTTTTGTTGAACAGCTCCCTGCTTACTTAATAGGGGCCGTTCAATAACTTGAGTTTTTCTACATTATATATCTAATAAATTTTTCTTGTATGAAGAATATAGGTTTCTAAGCTCTTCCATTTTACACTCTAGTTCTAGATAAAGTTCAGAGGCATTTGAATAATCTTCATTGATAAATGCTGATTTGATTTTTGTAAATAAACTTTTACTTGTATAAGAATCTTTCATTATATAATGTCTTAATTCATTGATTTTCATCCAATTAGATACATCTAAATCTAAAGCTTTATCAAGAGAATGTAGTGGCTTGAAGCTTCTTATTTCATGAGTGTACTTATTGATTATTCTATTACCTATTTCAGTACACCATCTTTGAAGGGTAGCCATTTTAAAACTATTAATTAATTGATCTGTAAGTACATCGTTTCTTTTTAAAACATTGATTTTTTCTGGATACTTATCTAATGCAGAAAGATTTTCATATATAGTAGCTGGTGCGGTTCCATACATTTTATTTCTTTCTTCTTCAGTGAAATCTTCAAATACATCATCTTCACTTCTGTAAGATCTGTTCTTTTCTAGATAGTCTGCATCTTCTCCGTATTGTTTTGATAACTCTTTAAGAAGATCTTCTTCAGTTTTGTTATTGTTCACTGCATATAGTATACCATCTAACATTGCCATATATGAAACAGCCATTGCAATATATGCATTAGAATGAGGGTTTGGTGAACGCAATTCAAATCTAGTAGCAGCTGGATTGGATAAGTCCCTTATTAAACCTACAAGAACAGTTCTATTTCTTGATGGGTTAGTTGGATGTAATCCAAGGGAAGTTACTATACATATTGGAGCTTCAAATCCAGGCCTTAGTCTCTTTAAAGCGTTATTAGTTGATGATATAAATGGATTCATAACTTCATAGTTCTTTAATATACCCATTAATGCACCATATCCCATTACACTTAAAAAGTCTTCTTTAGTTGCATGGAATAAGTTGATTCTTTTTCCGTTCTTCAATTTTAAACTTACTCCTAGATGTATATGCATACCAGAACCTGCTACGCCATCAAGTGGCTTTGGCATAAATGTTACTTCAAGTCCATTTCTTCTAAATGTTTCTTGAGTTAATATTTTTACAAACAATTCATTGTCAGCAGCTTGAACTGCATCAGCGTATTTCCAGTCTACTTCAAGTTGCTCCATTATGTGATTGAATTGACCTGATGAATCAAGCTTAGCTCGTACTCCACCTACTTCCTTATGTCCCATTTCTGGCTCAAATCCATAAGCCTCCATAAGTAGTAAGGTTTCTTCTAAAGCTGTTCTTACAGAGCCTTTTGTTCTTGTCCAATAATGTTCATGTAATACTTCAGAAGTTGATAGTTCTTCTACTTCCGCATTATCATTAGGTGTTTTAACCCAGAATTCTAATTCTGTAGCAGATGTAATAACTACTTCATCTATATCTTCCTTAGTTATACCATAAGCTTTTATTATCTCGGGTTTTTTATTAAAGATATCAATAAGGTTTTCTTTAAATGTTTTTATAGCTGAACTAAGAATATGTCTTGAATCTACAGCTTTACCATCATGATATAAGAAACAAGGAATTCTTAAGGTACCTATTGGCTTATCAAGAGAAGTATCTATAAAGTCATAGTTATAGTCAACGAACCATTTACAATCTAAATCTGCAACCATATCTACTTTTGCATTATTAAGAGTAGCAATTCCAGGAAGAACAACAGAGGAACCATCAGTTTGCACTGCAACGCCATATAGAAATGAATCTAAGTCATCTAAGAATACTTTAACAGGTATTTTTTCATCAGTATCATTACCAGAAAGGTCAATACCTACAAATGAAACAAATTTTATTTCTGGGTGATTAATTAATATAGATTTTACATCTTCTTTGCTATGTTTATCCTTTGGGATGGTATAAATTAAGTTGTTAATCATAGTATAAATTCTGCCATAATAAATAAAAAATATGAAAATTAGGCGAGAACTTCTTCACATCCTTTCATATATAAGTCGAATAAAATTAATTATATAAATTATAACATTCGTATATGCTTACTTCAAGAAATTATTATGATATAAATAAATTATTCATATTAGTAAATAAATATAATGTATAGATTTATTCCATGTAAAGTAATAAAATAGTTATAGATAAATAAAGTAAATGGAGTGAGAAACTTTGGATAAGAAGAATATGCCTATTGGTTTTTTCGATTCAGGAGTAGGTGGATTAAGTGTCTTAAGAGAGGCTATAAAACTTATGCCAAATGAAGATTATATATATTTTGGAGATTCAAAAAATGCACCATATGGAGTAAGGACGACTGAAGAAGTGAAAGAACTTACATATAGAGCGGTAGATAAGTTATTTTCTAAGGGAGCTAAAGCTATAGTAATAGCATGTAACACAGCTACTAGTGCAGCTGTTGCAGCATTAAGGTTAGACTATCCTGATGTGCCTATAGTAGGTATAGAGCCAGCAGTAAAGCCGGCAGTAAAAATGAAAAGAAGTGGGCCTATAATTATAATGGCTACTCCTATGACTCTAAAAGAAAGAAAGTTTAATAATCTAATGAGTAAATATAAAAATGAAGCAGATATAATACCAATGCCTTGTGCAGGGCTTATGGAATTTATTGAAGCAGGTGATTTAGATAGTAATGAATTAAAGTTTTATCTAAAAGAGAAGTTTAATAAATATGAAAATAAAGATATTGCTGCTATAGTATTAGGGTGCACTCATTATCCATTTATAGCAGATAGAATACATGAAGTTATAGGGGGGGATGTTCCAGTAATTGATGGTGGATTAGGAACTTGTAAAGAATTGAGAAGAAGGTTAGAATTACATGATTTACTGACTGATTCAAGTAAGAAGGGGTCAGTGAGTATATATAATTCATTAGAAGGTAAAAAAATAATTCAATTAAGTAAAAATTTATTAGGAATATAAATCTAAAAGAAGCAGTTGTTAATAGTATTACAACTGTTTCTTTGCGTTATAAAATAAATATAGAAAAAAAGTTTGTTAAATAGTTGACAAATAAAATGGAAATTGCTATATTATATATAGAGAAGAAATTATCAGAAAATTAAAAAAATAAAGAGAGGTGCTATTTATGATAATTAATGTTAAAGAAGTATTAGGAGATAAAATAAATATAGAAGATGCAATTATATTAAGAGATATAATAAAGAGCAGTATAAACGAAGGAATTACATTAGACTTCTCAGGAGTTGAAAATATTCCATCAACATTTTTAACATGTTTATTCGGAGATATAATTAATCAATCAGGAAGAGAGATGATTTTTAACAATGTTAATGTTAAAAATTTATCAAATTATAATGATTACTCAAGAGTAGTATTGGGAACAGCTTTTATTAGCTAAAGCTTGAGTAGGAAGGAACGATAATGAGTAGCTTAAATAAATTAAGGAATCACTATTTAGGATAATATCTAAATAGTGATTTTTTCTATTTTAATTTATTTATTATATTCAATGAATAAGATATAATTAAAACATGAATTATCAAGGAAAGGTATGATAATAATACTAAATATAATCAAAGAAAGGTAGGATAATTATTATGAAGAATCCAATTGTAACTATAACTATGGAAAATGGAGGAGTTATGAAGGCAGAACTTTATCCTGAAGTAGCTCCAAATACAGTAAAGAATTTTATAGATTTAATAAATAGAGGATTTTATGATGGCTTAATATTTCACAGAGTAATTCCAGGATTCATGATTCAAGGTGGATGCCCAGAAGGAAATGGTATGGGAGGACCTGGTTATGGAATAAAAGGAGAGTTTAACAGAAATGGATTTAAGAATGATTTAAAACATACTAAAGGTGTTTTATCAATGGCTAGAGCGATGCATCCAGATTCAGCAGGAAGCCAATTCTTTATAATGGTTGAAAATGCACCACACTTAGATGGACAATATGCTGCATTTGGTAAGGTTATAGAAGGTATAGAAGAAGCTGATAAAATTGTAATGACAAAGAGAGACTATAATGATAGACCTTATGAAGATCAAGTTATAAAAAGTATGACAGTTGATACATTTGGTGAAACTTATGGAGAACCTGAAATTATAGAATAAGCATTAGAAGGGAAGATAAAAGTGAGTAGAGTAGGGGAGAAGATCAAGGAAGCAAGAACAAAAGCTGGTCTTACTCAAAAGGCTTTAGGAAAAAAGTTAGGTGTATCTGATAAATTTATTAACGAAGTAGAAATGGGAAGAAGAGTTGCTCAAGAAGGATTCATAGAAAGAGCAGCAAAAATCCTTAATACAGATTTAAATGATATAAGTATGGTTGTAACAGATGAAGCATTAATGGAAGAAAGAAAGATAACAGAAGTTGCTAAAAAGGAGAAGAAGATTAATGCCAAAATACTTGGAGAAACTTCACCTGTGTGGACTGATGCTTTTTCATCTGTAATGAAAAAGGTAATAATATATGACTATAGCTTAAAAAAGGAGTTAGGAAGTAAAGAACTTCCTATATACTCAAATAAGGTAGAAGGATACCCTGCAGATAAAGTTTTATATATAAAAGTAGAAGATAATAGTATGTCTGGATTCAGAATGATGAAGGATGATATAGTATTTGGTCATTTAGTTAAAGAAGTGAGCAACAATGGAATGTTTCTTATAGAGTATGACAATAAAAGAGTTATAAGACAAATAAAGAGTTTAGGTGGGCAAAAGTTATTACTTATAGGTAATGATGGCTCAGCTAAGACAGAAACAATACAAGTGAAAGAAGCTAAAATTATAGCTAAGTTAGAAAGATTAGAAATACAACTTTAGCTTACTTAGATGATATATGTTGGTAACATATATCATCTTTTTTTATATATTGATAGTGGGATTTTATAAATAAAATTATCAGTAATTTTGTGGGGTTGATTTATTATAGAGAATATAAATAATGCAAGTAATTTACTTAAGAATGTGCCTTTAGAATTTTTAGCTAAATTAAATATAACACAAACATTAAATGAGAATCCTCAAGGAGAGGTTGAGGTGACCATTTTATACGGAGAACCATTTGAAGTGGTAAAAACAATAGTAGAGAATATAGGTGGTAGGATTGAAGATTTAGGATATGGGTATGCTATTGTAAATATACCAGCAACTAATGTTGTAAGTTTAGCACAAAATAATGCAATACAATATATAGAATTTCCTAAGAGTATGATTTTAACTGACCAGGGGAGTAATAGAGCAGCTTGCGTGGATAAGACTAGAAATACTTATTCCCTTAGTGGTGAAGGAATAATAATAGGTTTTATTGACTCCGGAATAGACTTTACTCATCCGGGATTTCTAAATGAAGACGGAACTACAAGAATAGAGTATATATATGATTTAACTCAAGACTCAAGTAAGGTTTATGATAAGGCAACTATAAATACTGCATTAAAGTCACAAGATCCATATTCAGTAGTACCTGTAGAAGATTTAACTGGTCACGGTACACATGTAGCTGGTATTGCCTGCGCTGGAGGAAAAATTGATAAAAGATATTATGGTGTTGCGCCCAAAAGTTCAATCATGATGGTGAAAACAGGTAGAGGGTATTTTTCTCTAAGTACAAGTATAATGAGAGGTTTGAAGTTTCTGACTGATAAAAGTAAAGAGTTGAATATGCCTTTGGTTGTTAATATGAGTTTAAGTACAAATGATGGAGCACATGATGGGAGTAGCTTATTAGAATTATATATAGCAACTATAGCTAACCATGAGAAAGTGACTATAATAGTTGCAGCAGGAAATGAAGGGGATGCAGCACATCATGTTGGTGGGATTCTAAAAAGAAGTAATGATATTAATTTTGAAGTTGATGCAGGTGAAATAGCAGTATTTTTAAATTTATATAAGTCTATATTACCAGCGGTGTCAATAGAGATTATAGCACCAACAGGAGTATCATCTGGAGAAATAGTAATAGAAGAAGGATATAAGGAAGGTGTAATTTCCGGAAATAGGTATAGGGTATTCACAACTGGACCTAAACCATTTGATATGACAGGAGAGATATCGGTTTCTTTATATACGGATGCTCAGTATATTATTGAAGGGGTATGGAAAATTGTTTTAAGAGTATTAAATGAATACAATGGAATATTTGATGTATGGCTACCTGTATCAGAGGGATTAAATATAAATACAAAGTTTCTACAACCTAGTATAGATAATACATTAGGTATACCCGCTACAGTAGATAGTGTAATTTCAGTAGGAAGTTATAATTATTTAACAAATAATATTTCTCCGTTTAGTGGCAGAGGAAGAGCTAACATGTATTTTGAAGCAAAACCAGAAATAGTTGCGCCAGGTGAAGGGATTACATCAACAATTCCTAATAGGTCATATGATACAAAGTCAGGAACTTCTATGGCAGCTCCCCACGTTTCAGGAATATGTGCATTAATAATGGAATGGGGAATTGTTAAAGGGAATGATCCTTATTTATTTGGGAACAGAGTAAAATACTTTTTGGTAACTGGAGCAAAGAGAGAAAGAAGAGATGTAGATTATCCAAATACAAGTTGGGGGTATGGGGAGGTTTGTGCATATAATAGTTTGCAACAGATATTGGATGTTTTAAATGTTATTAATGTAAGTAGTTTTAGGGAGAGTAAAATGAATAGGCAACAAGGAAGGTTTGATACTATAGAAGAATATTTGAATTCATATGCGAATTCAGATGAAATAGTTGGTACCTTGGTAGAGTTTGCAAATGAGGAACGTTTTAAAGAGCTTAATAATATGCCAAATACAGAAGTAACAACCATATCGGAAAGTTATGGAATAGTATATACCCCTACAAGTAACATTAAGAATATATATCCGTATATATTTGGAGTTGTAGATGATATAAATCCTCAAATTTTTACGTTAACTGATGAAACTCCAGCTGAGGCAAGTAATGCGTTAAATTATCATACTAATCCATACTTAAGTTTAAATGGAAAAGGCGTATTAATTGGAGTAATAGATACGGGAATAGATTATTTAAACACTGAATTTCAAAAAGAAGATGACACCACTAGAATAGTAAGGATATGGGATCAGACATTAGATAATATAGGGCAAGAGATAAATGGTTTAAAGATGGGTGTAGAGTATACAGAAGAACAAATAAATCAGGCTATAGCTCTTAAAAAGTCTGGAGGTGATCCATATAGTATAGTTGCTACTAAGGATACAAATGGTCATGGAACTATGGTAGCAGGACTTGCAGCAGCAAGAGGTAAAAATCCAGATTTAATAGGTATAGCTCCTAATTCGAGTATAGCAGTTGTTAAGTTAAAGGAAGCAGCTGATATAACACTTGTATCTGCTGGATTAACAACAGAAGGAAGTAATAGATATGGATATGTTAGTATATTGCTTGCATTAAGGTATCTAACTTCTATATCTAGTGAGTTAAATATGCCAACAGTTATGATAATTCCATTAGGAACAAATTATGGTGAACATAGTGGTAGAACTATAGTTAGTGGTGTTATTGATAGGATAGCTGGCACTTTGGGAAATGTCGTTGTTGTAGGAACTGGAAATGAAGGAGATACTGATACCCATACAGAAGGTAATATAAAAAGTTCTGGGAGTACAGAGGTAATTGAATTAAGGGTTGGAAAGAACCAAAATACATTGAATTTTGAAATATGGATAAGGCAACCTAATAGTGCATCAATATCCGTAACATCACCCTCAGGTGAAGTTATAGATAGAATATCTCCAAAGTCTGGAGGTAGAAGAAATATCAAGTTCTTATATGAAGGAACTATAATGTCTATAGATATAGATATGCCTAATGAGGCTACTGGTGATGAAAGAATAGTAATAAGGAGTATATATTTAAAAGAAGGCATATGGAAATTTACCTTATATGGAGAATATGTAGTTGATGGTATGTATTGGGCTTGGTTACCACAAAGAGTTTTATTAGATTCAGACACAAGATTTTTAAAGCCATCTCAGTATACTACTTTAATGTTACCTTCAACAGCTAATTCAGTAATATCTGTAGGTTATTATAACCAAAATAATAATGCTACAGTGGGAGCTTCAGGTAGAGGTTATACTACAGATGGAAGAATAAAGCCAGATGTTGTAGCAGGAGGAATTAATGCACCAATAGTAAGGCCAGGTGGAAGTGTAGGGGTAGCAAGTGGATCTTCAGTTGCTACAGCAATAGTTGGAGGAATATGTGCTTTAATATTGCAGTGGGCTGTAGTCGATAGAAATAAACCTGAAATATATGCTACACAGGTGAAGTCTTATATTATTAGGGGTACACGTATGAGAGGTGGAGATGTTTATCCAAATAGAGAATGGGGATATGGAATTATAGATATGACTGGAATATTGAATGCTATGAGAGGAAATTATGGCGAAAATGTTACTTCAAGGTCATATAGAGAAATATCTTATGGCAATGATATTGTTGATAATAGGTATGAAGAATTTAATATAGGAGGGCTATTTATAAGAAAACCATTATAGCTGTATCACAGATGATTAGTACTAAGCATAATATATGATGAAACAATTTTATAGGAGATATTAATGGCTGATATAGGTCAATTAAAAGTTCAATGCTTTAGAGGAGAAAGCGCAGTACCAATAGATAACTGTAGAGTAACTATAAATCCAACAACTAGTGACCAAGTCCAAAATATAAATGCTCTTGGTAACAAAACTACATCCCCTAACAATCCAAGTGCAAGTAATATCAATACAACATTACTTACAGATTCTTCAGGTTTAACTCAAGTAATAGATTTATCAGCACCACCACTAGATTATTCTCAAGAACCTACTAATAATGTACCTTATAGTCTTTATGATGTTTTGGTAGAAAGGGATGGGTTTAGTCCTGTATCAATAAGAGGGGTACAAGTGTTTCCGCAATCAACAGCCTTACAGAAAGTAAGTCTTCAAGAAAATGCAAATAGATCAAGTAGAGCAGAAATAATTATAATTCAACCCAATACATTAATTGGTAATTTCCCGGCAAAGATACCAGAATCTCCAGATAAACCTCTTCCACCACCTACAGGAGGAGTTGTATTACCAAAACCTGTAGTTCCAGAATTTATAACAGTTCATCAGGGAAGTCCTAATGATGCCTCTGCGCCTAATTATAGAGTTCCGTATAAAGATTATATAAAGAATGTAGCTTCATGTGAAATATACTCTACATGGCCAGAGAGTACAATAAGGGCAAATGTATTTTGTATTATATCATTTACATTAAATAGAATTTATACAGAATGGTATAGAGGAAAAGGGAAGAATTTTGATATAACAAGCTCTACAGCTTATGATCATGCATTTAATTATGGAAGAAATATTTATGATAGTATAAGTGCTATTGTTGATGAAATATTCTCCACTTATATTAGGAGATTTGGAAGAAAACAACCACTATTAACACAGTATTGTGATGGGAAGAATGTAACTTGTCCTCAATGGCTAAGTCAATGGGGTAGTAAGTATCTTGGGGATCAAGGTTATATACCTTATGATATATTAACTTATTATTATGGAAATGATATTGAACTAACAACAGCTGAACAGGTTAGTGGTAGTCCATCTTCATATCCAGGATTTGATTTAACAGTAGGTTCAAATGGGGAGTCTGTTAGACAGATACAAGAATTTTTAAATAGAATTGCACAAAATTATCCTTTAATTCCTAAGGTGGCAGTTGATGGTACTTATGGTGAAGCTACTGCAGAAGCAGTTAGAGTATTTCAAGGAATATTTAATTTACCTAAAACAGGAGTTGTGGATTATGCAACATGGTACAGGATATCTGACATTTATGTAGGCGTAACGAGAATAGCAGAATTAAGAAGTGAAAATATATTTTATCCACCTAACTCCAGAGAAATGATCAGGGGAGGTAATTCTGCACCTTTCTTTAATTATCCAAATTAATAGATATAAAAAAGAAACTCTTACTGTTATGTATGAGTTTCTTTTTCACTGTCTAGAAAATTATAAGATTTTAATTAGCTATAAATCAAGGGAATAGATATTTGTTTTTCTGTGACTTGGAGCTTGCGACGGAACAAGCAAAATAAATATCCATCCAACCTTTCTTATTATTTATCGGATAAGACCCCTTGAAAGTTAAAGTTAGGAACGTATTCAGTTGTATTTGAACCTTCATCTTGAATAAATCCATTAATTACTCCCAATTCACTAGCGTAATTAATTAGTGAATTGTAATGTTTTGGATTTAAAAATTTATTTATTTCTGGATATTTAGATGAGTTATGCATTGGTGTGTATTGATTCATTATGCTTATATAAACATCATCACCAAAAGTAGAATATATTTTATCTATAACTTTCTTAGAATCAAATAATAAGCCAGGAAGCATTAAATGTCTTATAATAACTCCTTTAAGAATTCTACCTTTATCATCAAAGGATGGCTTACCAGTTTGCCTAACCATTTCTTTTAATATGGGAATTATTTCAGATGAATAATCTTTTGCCTTTGAATATTTTATAGAATATTTATCATCAAAATACTTAAAATCTGGAAGATAAACATCTATATATCCATCTAATAACTTGATAGTTTCTAATGTATCATAACCATTAGTATTATAAAGGATAGGTAGTTTTAATCCTTTATATTTAGCTATTTCTATGGCTTCTATTATTTGTGGTACATAGTGGGTAGGCGTAACAAGATTTATATTATTTGCGCCTTTATTTTGAAGTTCTAAGAAAATATCACTAAGTCTATTTATGGTTATTTCAGCACCCTTATATTCTTGACTTATTTCATGGTTCTGACAAAATACACATTTTAAATTACAATGTGAAAAAAATACTGTACCTGAACCATTTTCACAAGATATAGGTGGTTCTTCCCAAAGGTGTAATTCTGCTCTAGCTACAATTAGATTATCATTAGCAGTGCATATACCTAGTTCACCATTTAGTCTATTAACACCACAATGCCTTCGGCATAAATCACATTTTTTTAATAGGTAATCATACTTCATTTAATATCACCTCATAATTTATACTTATTAAATTATAAGACTGATATTAAATACTATCAACTATCTAGTTAGTCATTTCTTTTCTATGTTTAAAATAAAAAATAATACATTGTGTTATGAATATTAAGCTTAAGCATCCAAACATTGGATAAAGAGTAGATATTAAGGCTCCAAATCCAATTTGAGATATTGGTAATGCTATGGCTAAAACTATAACTATACCTAAGTTGAACTTAATTTTAAATGTTTGTTCTAATGTTTTTCCTATAGAGTATACGTCCGAAACTTCTGTTGAGAACATTTCTAATAAAATAATCATTGATAATATAGCTTGTACGATTGGACCAAAGCGTTGAGCTATGAATAATAGTGGTATTTCATACTCGTATATATATGGTTGATTTATTAAAAGCAATGAGTTTATTGCAAGGGATAAGAAAGTTAGTCCTAATGCACCTAATACTATACCTATAATCATAGTTTTTGACTTTTTCATTTTTGTACTAAGAGGAACAAGAACACCTGAACTACATAATATGTTATAGCCTGAATATAGTAATGTAGATATAAAAACACCACTTTTTTTTGCTGGAGCATGAATAATATTATCAATTGTCATTACATCATTACCAAATGCAATATACAAAGTAGTTATTAGGGAAATTGTTAGTATTAAGCCAGGAACTATAAAACTATTTACTTCAATTAATCCCTCAGTTCCTCTAAGTAAAAAGAATAAGGATATACAAAGCATGATTAAAGTTCCTATAATTTTTGGAATACCAAAAAATTGATGTATTAAGGCTCCGCTTCCAGCTAGTATAATTGATGCGCTTGAAATAAAGTATAGCGTAGTAATAATTCCAGTAAGCTTTCCAAAGATATTAGGGCTAATTACTTGCATTACTTCGCTATATGAATTTAATTTATATAAAAGGCTTATTTTTGATATTATAATTCCCATTACTATATACAAAGCTCCACATATAAAAATTCCAATAAAACTTTTGGGCCCAAAGGAAGTGAAAAAGTTAGAGATTTCCTTTCCAGAGGCAAGTCCAGCACCTACGATTGTTCCAATGAATACAACAGCTACTTGAAATATTTTAAGCAATTCTTTTTTCAATTAAAAACCTCCTTTCAAACTTGTTCCTATACTTAATATATAATGTGGAATATTCAAATATTCTTTAGTAAATGTATAAGGGAATTTTTCTTAGGAAAACTAAGAAGGTATAATGAAGGGAGTAATTATTATGAAAAGAATCGTTTCATGTTTTTTATCTAGTGTTTTAATGTTTTCTTTTATAGGATGCTTTGGGAAAAATTTTGATGTAAATTCAGATGTTTTCAATATTAAGAAGGCTGGGGAAATAGCAAGTAATTATATGGAGAATGTAACTAGGGGAAATTTTGATGAAAGCAATAAGATAAGTACAGAAGTAATAAAAGATAATGAAGAAATAAGAAAAATACAAAATGACAATATAAATGGATATAAATTAGATAAGCTTTCAGAAGGAGCAGATCATGCATACTTCACTTATATTGTGGTTAAAGAAGAAAAAGATGAAAGCAGAATTGATTTAGATACAGTTGTAATAAAGGTTGTAAAGAAAGATAAAGAATATTTAGTAGATGAAATTAAATCAACAAATGAAAAACAGGTATATAAAGTTGGAAGTACTTTAAGACTAAGGGATTATGAAATAGGAAAGAGCCAGTTATTATTAAGAATGAAGGACTTACCAAAAGAGGTATATCCTAATAGAGATAATGTAGTAGTAGATAAAGAGAGTGTTCCAGAAGGATCATTTAATAAGATGGGGATAGGCTTTTTGGGAAATAAAGTTGCATTTACAACAACGAACGGTTTAAGAACATTTATAGGTCTAGCCATTGTTGAGGATACTAAGCCTACAGTTGGAGATAATCAAGGTGGAGGAGACGCACCATCCCAAAGTGGTGGAAATGTTGATGAAGCAATTCAAGATGCCTTAGAGATGCCAATATTAAATAAGTTAGTACCCTACGATGTAGTAGATGGATCTATAGTGGAAAAGTTACTTTTTTCAAATGATGATGGAGAACTAATAGTTCAAATTAAAGAAGAGGGTAAAGGAAGTGGAATTAGAATATATAAAAATCCAACAGGAGAATTATTAAAATTAAACTTAAATGAATATTTTCCTGTAGAAAAGTATTCATCAGATGTAGTAAGAATTGATGATAATGGTGTTTTTATTACAGTGAAAGCTATAGGAAGTGATAAGGAGAATGAAGGTACATATAAAATAGATGTGGAAGATTTAAAAGTATTTAAGGAATAGAAGGTAGAAAGTTAATCAATATATTGGTTAACTTTCTTATTTTTTAGCAATCAAGAGTTAAGTTAAAGATTACGTAGGAATACATAGAAGTTTAAGCCCTAATTACAGTAGAAGATGATAAAGATGCATAAAATGGAAGATTAATGGAAATACAAAGGTTTATAAAAAATGGAAAGTATAATATAATTATACTAACAACTTGTTTTTTTTGTATAAGTTGTTAGAGGGAGGGGAAATATGATAGAGTTTAAAGGTATAACTAAGCAGATAGGTGATAAAGTTATATTACATGATATAAATCTTCATATTAAAGATGGTGAATTAGTAGTATTAATTGGGCCAAGTGGCTGTGGTAAAACAACAACATTAAGGATGATTAATAAGTTAATAAAGCCTACAGAAGGATCTATATTCATAAATGGAAATTCAATTGCAAGTGAAGATACTATTCAGCTAAGAAGGCAAATAGGATATGTAATTCAAAATGTAGGATTATTCCCACACATGACAATAAAAGAAAATATAGAATTAATACCTAAGTTAAAAAAGGAGCCATTAGAAAAAATAAATAAAAAGACAATTGAATTATTAGATATGGTTGGACTTAATTCAGATGAGTATATGAATAAGTACCCTGCTCAGTTAAGTGGTGGTCAGCAACAAAGAGTTGGTGTTGCAAGAGCATTTGCGACTGATGCTAACATAATATTAATGGACGAGCCTTTTAGTGCATTAGATCCAATTACACGTAGTTCTTTGCAAGATGAATTACTTACTCTTCATCAAGAATTAAAGAAAACAATAATATTTGTAACTCATGATATGGATGAAGCTATAAAGATAGCAGATAAGATATGTATTATGAATGGAGGAAAGATACAACAGTATGATACTCCTGAAAATATATTAAGAAGACCAGCAAATGAATTTATTAAAGAATTTATAGGAAGTAAGAAAATTTGGGATACGCCTGAATTTATAAAGACAAGGGATATTATGATACAAGACCCTATTAAGGTAAAGCCATTTAGAACTATAGTTCAATCTATTGAAATGATGAAATCGAATAAAGTTGATAGCTTACTTGTAGTAAATAAAGAAAATCAGCTTATAGGTCTTGTTACATTAAAACAAATAAGAAGAGAGATACCATTAGATACAAAGATTGAAAATGTAATGGAAAAAGAGTTGTTATATGTAAAAGATGATGACAACCTAGTAGATGTATTAACAATAATGAATGAAAACTCTGTAGGGTATTTACCTGTAGTTAACGAGAGTAAGGTATTAGTTGGTTTGGTTACTAAGAGTAGCTTGATTTCTGTTTTAAGTCAGCAATACTTAGAAGAGGAGGTAGAAGCTAATGAGTAACTTTTTTAGTTTTATTTTAGAAAGAAAAGAGCAAATATTATCACTATTAGTAGAGCATACGTTTTTAACTATGTTAGCAATTGCTTTAGCTATATTAATAGGAATTCCTTTAGGTATACTTATTACAAATATTAAGCCTCTAAGAAAACCTATATTAGGATTAATAAATACATTGCAAGCAGTACCATCTATGGCTTTATTAGGATTACTTATTCCATTACTTGGAATAGGAACTGTTCCTGCTGTAACTACTGTTGTTTTATATTCTCTTTTGCCAATAGTAAAAAATACTTTTACTGCACTAACTAATATAGATGAAAATATGTTAGAAGCTGCAAGAGGAATGGGATTAACAAAAAGACAAACATTAATTAAGATAAAGATACCAGTCTCTTTGCCGTTAATTATGTCTGGAGTAAGAATATCTGCGGTAACATCAGTTGGGTTAATGACTTTAGCTGCTTTTATAGGGGCTGGAGGGCTAGGATATCTGGTATTTACAGGCGTACAAACAGTAAATAATAATATGATTTTAGCAGGAGCTATACCAGCTTGTATTCTAGCTTTAATTATAGATTTTATATTTGGAAAGATTGAGGTTGCAGTAACTCCTGTTGGACTTTTATCCGATGGAAAGAAAAATAATAATAAGGTTCTTAAGGTAATTGGAGTTATACTAGCTATTTTATTAGTGTTTACAGGTATATCTAATATATTTAGTGGAAAAAAAGGCGATACAATTGTAGTAGGATCAAAAAATTATTCAGAACAATTGATTTTAGCAAATATGGTTGCAGATTTAATAGAAGAAAAAACTGACCTTAATGTAGAAAGAAAGTTAAATTTAGGAGGAAGCTCTGTTGTATCATCAGCTATACAAAAAGGAGAGATTGATATGTATGTTGACTATACAGGATGTTTACTCTTAAATATATTAGGCGAACCATTAATAAGAGATAAAGATGAAATTTATAATAGAAGTAAGGAGTTAATGGAGGAGCGATATAATTTAACATTATTAAATCCTCTTGGTTTTAATAATACTTACACAGTAGCAACAACTAAAGAAATTGCAGATAAATATAATATAAAAAAAATATCTGATTTAGCTAAATATAATAATCAATTTATAATCAGTCCTACAATGGAGTTCGTTAATAGAGATGATGGATTAAATGAATTAAGTAAATTATATGGATTAAAGTTTAAAAGTGTAAAGGCCATGGATGGAAGTCTTAGATATTCAGCCTTAAAAAATGGTGATTGTCAATTTATTGATGCATTCTCTACAGAAGGATTATTAAAGGCTTTTGACTTACAGGTTTTAGAGGATGATAGAGAATTCTTTCCCCCATATAATGCAGTTCCTGTTATAAGAATGGATACTTTAGAAAAATATCCAGAGTTAAAAGAAGTTTTATCTGTATTAGATGAAAAAATAGATGAAGAAACAATGATAGATTTAAATTATAAAGTTGATAAATTAAGTAAGTCTCCTGAAGAGGTAGCTAGGGAGTTTTTGATATCTGAAAACTTAATAGAATAATATATAAATAGCATCAAGTATATTGGTGCTATATTTTTTTGGAAACACTAGGATTTTAAATTTTAAGTTTAATTTGTTATTATAGAAGATGATATGTTATCAAAAGAGGAGGAGATTTCCATGGTGAAAGACTGGGGAGGAAAGAGATATAATAATTTAAATTATTTCCTAAGAAATAAATTTGGGGAGAAAGTATTCAAGATTTCACTTGATGGGGGATTTTCTTGTCCTAATAGAGATGGAACTATTAGCAAAGGTGGATGTTTATTCTGTAGTGAAAGAGGATCGGGAGACTTTGCAGGGGATAGGGACTTTTCTATTGAGAAGCAATTTATAGAGATTAAGGACATGATGAACAAGAAGTGGAAGCAAGGAAAGTATATCGCCTATTTCCAAGCATATACTAATACCTATGCACCTGTAGATGTCCTAAAGAAAAAGTATGAAGAAGCTTTAAGCCAAGAAGGTGTAGTAGCTTTAGCTATAGCTACAAGACCTGATTGTTTAGGAGAAGATGTATTAGATCTTTTGGAAGAGATAAATAAAAAGTATTATGTTTGGGTAGAACTTGGTTTACAGACGTCTAATGATGACGCAGCTAGAAAGATAAATAGAGGATATAATTTAGATGTTTTTGAAGAGGCTATCACTAGATTAAAAAAGAGAAATATAGATTTTGTAGTTCATGCTATATTTGGATTGCCAGGGGAAACGAAGGAAGATATGTTAAAGACAGTGGATTATATTGCTCATAGTGGTGCTCAAGGGATTAAGTTTCATTTATTGCATTTAATGAAAAATACACCTTTAGTTAAAGTTTATGAAGCTGGAGGGTTAGAATTCTTATCTCAAGAGGACTATATTGATTTATTATGTAAATCAGTTTGTATGTTACCACAGGATATGGTTATACATAGACTTACAGGTGATGCACCTAGAGATTTATTAATAGGTCCAATGTGGAGTTTAAAAAAGTGGGAAATTTTAAATGCTATAGATAAAGCATTTATAGATAATGATATTTATCAAGGGAAGACATTTAAATAATTAATTTTTGGGGATGAGATTATGAAAGTAGATATTATTATTTCAGCTGATTATATTAGAAAAGATCTAATTGAAAATAAGGTGGTAGTAGTAATTGATATGCTTAGAGCAACTTCAGTAATTACTACTGCATTAATGAATGGGTGTAAGAAAGTAATTCCAACATTAACAATAGAAGAAGCTCTAAAGTTGAAAGCTTCCATAGGAGAGAAAGAATGTATATTAGGTGGAGAAAGGAAAGCAGTAAAAATAGATGGTTTTGACTTATCTAATTCACCATTAGAATATACAAAAGAAATAGTGGAAGGAAAAACTATAGTAATTACAACTACTAATGGAACAAGAACATTAACTAGCTGTTTAGAAGCTAAAAAGATATTTGTTGCTTGCATGTTAAATGCATCAGCTGTTGCTGAAAAGTTACTTTCATTAAATGAAGATGTTGTGATACTTAATGCAGGCACTAATGGTCAGTTTTCAATGGATGATTTTATTTGTTCAGGCTCTATTATAAAAGATCTTATAGAGAAATGCGATAAGTTAGAGTTAACAGATTTATCAAAGACAGCACTACTTTCTTTTGAAGGTAATCCTAATATTATTGATTTTATTAAAGAAGCAAGGCACTATAATGTGATGATGGGTCTAGGCTTAGAGAATGATATAGGCTATTGTATAAAAAAGGATCTAACAACTATAGTTCCTGAATATAAGGATGGAGAAATAATTTAGCTTAAAAATATAAAGAACTAAAAAGCCCTGGAAACAGGGCTTTTTAAACGTCTAGATCAGTTTAAAAAATTTGGGGTAGAAAAGCCTTATGAATACAGTGCTTGAGTGGTGAAAATATATTAAGACGTTAAAAATAAAAATTATAGTGCCACCACAGAACACCAAAAGCAAGTTTTGGAACCTGTGGCATGGCTGAAAAAAGTGACTTCTTCGCTAAAGCGTGGCGCGTGGCGAAGCCACTTTTTTATTTCACTGAATTTATAAAAACTCATATTATAGGAATAAGTTAAACATTTACAAAGTAATTATTAGTAATATACGATCAAAGGGGAGTAGTAATGTGTAGATGTAAATATCCTAAAATTATAAGTAAAAAAAATATTAATTTAGTTGAGGATGAGCTTGGAGATAGATGTTATAAGACATCATTTACACTTGATAGTGATGGAAAGAATGTTTTAATAATATCAAGAGCACCTAAAGGCATAGAGAGTGATAGTTGTAATAGTGAGTATAGAAGAATAATAAAATATTTAAGCGGCAAAAGTTCAGAGCTTAAAGGTATTAAGAAAATAACAATAGTAAATTTATTTGTATTTTATGAAGTTAATAAAGAGGATTTATTTAGAGAATATTTATTAGAGGGAAAAGAATATGTGGAAGGTAATGATAATGAAGTTATCAATGATAGAATTATACGAGATGAAATAAAGGAAGCAGATTATATATTCTGTGCATGGGGTGAGCCGCCAGAAGGAATGTATGATTTGTATTCAAGTAGGGTAGAAACAGTTTTGAGGATATTAAGGGAAGAAATAATGTCTAGTAAAAATAAGAAGTATGCATTAAAAGTTGGAGAAATTAGTAAAAAAGGATATCCTAAGCACTGCTTAGCATGGTCTTATAAAGATGAGATAAAGAATTTATTAGAGTGAGAGTTTATTTTTAAACTCTCACCCTGAAAAGTTATACAACTTGGAATATAAAGAATTTTAAGTAGTAGCTTTCATCAGAATTCCAAAGTATTGGGTGGTCGGCTGACTGTGTTCTAAATTCTACTTGTCTTAAGATTCTATGGGCATCATGAGCAGCTTCATTTATTGTGGATTTTAACAAATCTTCACTCATGTAGTGAGAACATGAGCAAGTAATGAAGTATCCACCTGGTTTAACCATTTTTAAGCCTCTAAGATTAATTTCTTTGTATCCTCTTTTTGCCCCATTAATTGTATTTCTTGATTTAGTGAATGCTGGAGGATCTAGTATAACAACGTCAAATTGTTTTCCTTCTTTTGACCAAGATGATAAGACATCAAAGGCATTGTGGCATTCAAATTTAACTATATCTTGTAGGTTATTAAGTTCAGAATTTCTAGTTGCACAATCAACAGCATGCTGAGATACATCAATACCTAAAACTGATTTAGCGCCAGCGATACCAGCATTAAGAGCAAATGAACCAGTATGAGTAAAGCAGTCTAGTACATCCTTATCTTTACAGATTCTATGTATTGCAGCCCTATTTTCTTTTTGGTCTAAGAAGAAACCTGTTTTTTGTCCGTTTTCTAAGTCAACTATATATTTAACTCCATTTTCAATAATTTGAACATTAGTATCAAATGGTTCTGTTAAAAATCCTTTAGTTTGTTCTAATCCTTCTATTTCTCTTGTAGCCAAATCGCTTCTTTCATAAACTCCTTTAGCTCCAAAGTCATTTACTAAGATATCAACAATTATATCCCTATATTTATCCATACCTAAAGTTGAAATTTGAATTACATAATAATCTTCAAATTTATCAACAGTAAGACCAGGTAATAAATCAGCCTCTCCAAAGATAAATCTACAAGAGGAGGTATCTATTACAGTTTTTCTGTATTCCCAGGCAGAATCAAATCTCTTTTTAAAGAATTCCCTATTTATTACTTCATCTTTATCTCTTGTCATTATTCTTATAGTTATCTTGCTTCTGTCGTTGATATAACCTTTGCCTATGAAATATCCTTTATGATTATAGACTTCAACTATATCACCATTCTCATAGTCACCATCATATTCATTAATTTCATCTATATATATCCAAGGACGACCATTTTCAGCTTTTTTGTTTTTACCTTTATGTAAATAGAATTTACTATTCATATAAAAAACTCCCTTCATTAAACTCTTTTCGATTATACCAGTAATATTATTATTTTTATAGGGAGTTAAAATAGAAAATAAAAATTTGTTTGCATTACTATTGAAAAGTATGAAAAATTTGGTAGAATAGATTTAAAAATATTTTAAAGTATATTAATAAAAATTGGGGGCAATAAAAAATGAATAAGGTGGTTACAAAGTTTGGTGGAAGTTCTTTAGCAGATGCTTCACAGTTCAAGAAGGTAAAGGAAGTTATCCTTGCAGATGATGCTAGAAGGTATGTAATACCATCAGCACCAGGAAAGAGACATGGGAAAGATACAAAGATAACAGATCTTCTTTATCTTTGTCACATGCATGTTGAGACAGGTATTTCTTTAGAGGATGTATTTAAGCATATAGAGGAGAGATATACTGGAATAGTTAATGATTTGGGGTTAGATCTAGATATAAGCACTTATCTAGATGTAGTAAAAAAAGATATTGAAGACGGTGCATCTAAGGATTATGCAGCTAGTAGAGGAGAATACTTAAATGGTATTATCTTAGCTAATTATTTAGGATATGATTTTGTAGATGCAAAAGAAGTTATATTATTTCATGAAGATGGAACATTAAACAGTGAAGAAACTAATAAAAGATTAAAAGATAAGTTATGCAAAATCGAAAGAGCTGTTATTCCAGGATTTTATGGAGCAGATGAACAAGGTGAAATAATAACCTTTAGCAGAGGTGGATCTGATGTAACAGGTTCTTTAGTTGCTGCAAGTATAAATGCGGATTTATATGAAAATTGGACTGATGTTTCTGGATTTTTAATGGCTGATCCAAGAATAGTTGAAAATCCTAAGACTATAGGTAAAATTACATACAAGGAATTAAGAGAATTATCATATATGGGTGCTTCAGTGCTTCATGAAGAAGCAATATTTCCTGTAAAGGAAGCTGGAATACCAATTAACATAAAAAATACTAATTCACCTGAAGATAAGGGCACTATAATAGTTCAAGATACTGAAAATGAAAAGTGTAAAACTATTACAGGTATTGCAGGTAAGAAGAACTTTACTGTTATATCAATAGAAAAGGCAATGATGAATAATGAATTAGGATTTTGTAGAAAGGTATTATCAATATTAGAAATGAATAATATATCTTTTGAAAATATGCCTGCAGGAATAGACACAGTATGTTTAGTAATAGCAGATTCAGAGCTTAAGAAAAAGAAAGATATAGTTATTGAAGAGATAAGAAGAAGTTGTGATCCGGATTCTATAGTTGTACATCCTAATATGGCTATGATAGCTACAGTTGGTAAAGGTATGGCTAAAAACAAGGGGGTAGCAGCTAAGGTATTTGGAGCCTTAGCAAAAGCTAACATAAACATTAGAATGATTGACCAAGGATCATCAGAGATGAATATATTAGTTGGAATTGAAAATGAAGATTTTGAAAGGGCTATAAAGTCTATATATAGTGCATTTAATTAAATAGTAACATGAGGGACTTCTTAACAGTTGGTTAAGAGGTCTTTTTTAGTTAAAAAACATATAAAAAATAAGCCAATCTGTGGGGAACAGATTGGCTTGGGGAGATATAATCAGTCAACCAATAATATTTGGGGAAATATCTATTGATCGATTGAATGTGCTTCGATTAACTCTTGAATTTTAGGGATACATCTACATCCTTTGCAACCACCTTTTGTAGCACCAGTAGCTTTAGCTACATCATCTACAGTTTTTGCTCCAGATTCTATAGATTCTTTAATTTTGGATCTTGGTATCGCCTTGCAAACACATACTTTTGTGATTTTATCAAGGATTTTCTCATTTATATTATTTTCCATTTAGTTACCTCCTAAGTTGATGACTAAGGAAAATAAGGGGATTAGATAACTTGTTGTTATCTTGACTATATTAAAACATATCAATGGATGAAAGTCAATACTAATTAATAAAAATTATTAGCTAGTAAGAATAAAAAGCGTATAGAAGTAAGTATATTGTAGTAATTGACATTTATTTCAGGAATGGTATATAATAAATAATATAAAAACTGTGATTAGGAAAAGTAATTAAGGTTTCTACTTTCAGAGAGTAACTGGTTGGTGTGAAGTTATATAGTGTCTTAGTGAAAATCACCTAGGAGTTGGAAATTGAACAGCTTTGCTTAGTAGGTATTCCCGTTAGCCAGCGTTAATGGATAGAGCATGATTGTGCTTGAGATAAGTACCCTGAATTTATCATAGGGTATACTTTGCCATAGGTGGTATAGCGAATTCAACTTCGTCCTTTTGGATGGAGTTTTTTTATTTATTAAAAATTAGATATGACTAGATATCTAATAAAAGAGAATAATTAAAATATCTGATTATACACGAGAAAGGAGCAAATAAGATGTACAAAAAAGTTGAACTTTCAAAAGGCTTTGTTGGTATGGAAGAAGAAGTAGCAAGCCTTTGGAAAGAAAAGGATGTTATCAAAAAGAATTTTGATATGAATCAAGATGGTGAATACTTCACTTTCTATGATGGACCTCCAACAGCTAATGGTAAGCCACACGTAGGTCACGTTTTAACAAGAGTTATGAAGGACATAATTCCAAGATATAAGGTAATGAAGGGGTATAAGGTAATTAGAAAAGCCGGTTGGGATACTCACGGGTTACCTGTAGAACTTGAAATAGAAAAGAAACTTGGAATATCAGGTAAGGAACAAATTGAAGAATACGGTGTTGAAAAATTCGTAACAGAATGTAAGGAAAGCGTATTTAAATATGTTTCTATGTGGGAAGAAATGACTAATAAGATTGGTTATTGGGTAGATATGGATGATCCATATGTAACATACCACAATCCATATATAGAATCAGTATGGTGGGCTTTAAAACAAATGTGGGATAAAGGTCTTTTATATGAAGGTCATAAGGTAATGCCTTATTGCCCAAGATGTGGTACTGCATTGTCTTCACACGAAGTTGCTCAAGGATACAAAGATGTTAAGGATTTAACTTGTATTGCTAAATTTAAGGTTGAGGGAGAAGAAAACAAGTACATATTAGCTTGGACAACAACTCCTTGGACATTGCCATCAAACTTAGCTCTATGTATAAATAAGGCTTACACTTATATAGAAGCAAAGGTTGGAGATGAAGTATATATCTTAGCTAAGGATCTTGCTGGTAAGGTTCTTGGAGAAGAATTTGAAATAGTTAGAGAATTTAATGGATCAGAATTACTAGGAACTAAGTATGAACAATTAATGCCGTTTGGAAAAGTTGAAGGTAAAGCTTTTGAAGTTATTCATGGTGATTACGTAACATTAACAGATGGTACTGGTATAGTTCATATTGCTCCAGCTTATGGTGAAGATGATAATCTTGTTGCGAAGGCTAATGGAATCACTTTCATTAACTTAGTTGATAAAGAGGGTAAATTCGTAGAAGAAGTTACTCCATGGGCAGGTAAGTTTGTTAAGAAGTGTGATGAAAGCATTTGTAAGTGGCTTGAAGAAAATAATAAGTTATTTAAGGCGGAAAAGCACCTTCATTCATATCCACACTGCTGGAGATGTGACACTCCACTTCTTTACTATCCAAAGGAGAGCTGGTTCGTTGCAATGAGCACTCTAAGAGATAAGTTATTAGAAAACAATAATAAGATTAACTGGTATCCTGATAACATAAGAACAGGAAGATTCGGTAAATTCTTAGAAAATGTTATTGACTGGGGTATCTCGAGAGATAGATACTGGGGAACTCCGCTTCCAATCTGGGAATGTGAATGTGGTCACAAAGAATGTATAGGAAGCATTGAAGAGTTGAAGAAGAAGGGTATAAATGTACCTGATGGTATAGAATTACACAAACCATATATAGATAATGTTCATTTAAAATGTGAAAAGTGTGGTAAGGAAATGGAAAGAACTAAGGAAGTTATAGATTGTTGGTTCGATTCAGGATCAATGCCATTTGCTCAACTACACTATCCATTTGAAAACAAAGAGTTATTTGAGCAAAACTTCCCGGCTCAATTTATATCAGAAGCTGTTGACCAAACAAGAGGATGGTTCTATACATTATTAGCTATTTCAACTGCTATATTTGATAGAAATCCATTTGAAAATTGTATTGTTTTAGGTCATGTTCTTGATAAGAAGGGATTAAAGATGTCTAAGTCTAAGGGTAACGTTGTTGCTCCTATGGAGGTTTTAGAAAGTCAAGGTGCAGATGCTACAAGATGGCATTTCTACACTGCAAGTGCTCCATGGCTACCAACTAGATTCTCAACTGATGATGTTGGAGAGGCATCAAGAAAGTTCTTAAGTACATTGTGGAATGTATATTCATTCTATGTTTTATATGCAGATATAGATGGATTCAATCCGTTAGAGTACAAAGATTTTGTTTCTGATAATGTTATGGATAAGTGGATAATGTCTAAGTTAAACACTTTAGTTAAGGATGTTGATGCTAAATTAAACTCTTATGACATTACAAATGCTGCTCTTCAAATTGAAGAGTTCACAGATAACTTATCTAACTGGTATGTAAGAAGAAACAGAGCAAGATATTGGTCAGAAGAATTAACTGATGATAAGATTGGTGCATATGTAACTCTATATAGAGTTCTAGTAACTTTATCACAAGTTGCAGCTCCATTTGTACCATTTATCACAGAAGAGATATATCAAAACTTAGTTGTTAATTTAGATTCTTCAGCTGAAGAAAGTATTCACTTATGTAAGTGGCCAACAGTTGATGAAGAAGCTATTAACAGTGAGTTAGAAAAGGAAATGGATTTAGCTTACACAATAGTTAAGTTAGGAAGAAGTGCAAGAAATGGTGCTAATATTAAGAATAGACAGCCACTTTCTCAAATGTTAGTTTCAGTAGCATCACTTCCAGAATACTATGGAGATATTATTAAGGATGAATTAAACATCAAGTCAATTGAATTTGGTGCAGATCTTTCTGAACATGTTAACTTTGAAATAAAGCCTAACTTACCTGTTTTAGGAAGAGCTTATGGAAAAATGATTCCTGCAATAAGAAAAGAAATAGCTTCTAGAAATCAAATGGAATTAGCTCAAAAGATAAATAATGGTGGAGTAGAAGTTATAAATGTAGATGGAACAGAAATAGAACTTAACAAAGAAAACCTACTTGTAACAATGCAAGGTCTTGATGGATATGCCTTTGCAGGTGAAGGTGAAATTGGTGTGGTTCTTGATACTCATATATCAGAAGAATTAAGAGAAGAGGGACACGTAAGAGAAATCATCTCTAAGATTCAAAATATGAGAAAAGAAAGTGGATTCGAAGTTGCTGATAAGATTACATTATATGTAGCTAATAATGATATGTTATTAGATGTTATTAAGAAGTTCGAAGATACAATTAAAAAAGAAACATTAACAGTAGACGTTGTATGCAACGAACAAAACATAGAGTATACTGAATCTACTATTAATGGAGAAAAGCTTAATATGTCTGTTAAAGTAGTAAAATAGAGTAATAAATATTGAAAAGGTTACTATAGAATTTATAGTAACCTTTTGATTTGTTCAAAATTTGTTTTTAAAAAGGGTATTTTAAAAGATTTTTAACAAAAACTATAAATAAAGCAGGGATTTGCTTGTTTTTGGGAGAATATATAGGTTATAATTAAATAATTAAAATATAAGAAATGGGAGTGATGAGTTAATGGCAACTTCTATTAAAGATGTAGCTAAGGAAGCTGGCGTTTCGATTGCAACAGTTTCAAGAGTGCTTAATGATATCGATGTCGTAAATGAAGACACTAAGAAAAAGGTTCTAGATGCCATTAAAAAGTTAGGTTATAGACCGAATATAGTAGCTAGAAGTTTAAAGACTCAAAGAACAAAGACTATAGGAATACTAGTACCAGATATATCAAGTCAGTTTTATCCTGAAATCGTAAGAGGAGCGGAAGACGTTGCTAATATCTATGATTACAATGTTATCTTATGTAATTCAGACTTTGATGTAGAAAAAGAAAAAGAATATTTAAGAGTACTTAAGGAAAAGATGGTTGATGGAGTAATATATATGAGTAGTTCATTAAGTGAAGAAATGCTTGATTTAATTAATGAACTAGACTTAAAAACCATCCTAGTTGAAACTAAGGATAAAGATGGAGTTTTACCAAGTGTAACTATAGATAACATAAATGCATCATATGAGGGTACAAAGTATTTATTAGATAAAGGATTGTCTAAACCAGCATTTATAGGAGTAAAACAAGATACAATGAATGCTTGGGGAGATAGATTTGTAGGGTTTGAAAAAGCATTAGAAGAAGCAGGTATAAATGTTGATGAGGAATTAGTTTACTTCGATAACTTAAAGGTTAAAACTGGTTATGAAGCAGTTGAAAAGTTTATTGGAAGTAATAAGAAGTTTGATTCAATAGTATGTGCATCAGATGAAATAGCAATTGGAGCAATAAATAGGTTAAGAGAAAATGGATATAATGTTCCAGAGGATATAAGTATTATTGGATTTAATAATAACCATGTTTCCTCATATTTTTATCCAAGAATAACTACTATATCTCAACCTAGTTATGACATGGGATCAGTAGCTATGAGAATGTTAATAAAACTTCTAAATAAGAAGGAACTAGAACAAGGTCATTATGTTTTAGACTATCAACTAATACAAAGGGAAAGTACTAAGTAGAAAAGGAAGTAGTGGAAAACACTACTTCTTTTATTTTGAAAAAATAGTTGCTAATACAACTAATTAGTAGTAAAATAGTTGCTGTTGCAACTATTTATAATAAAGTTAGGTGATAATATGGGGAATAAAGAATACGATTCTATAGGGAAATTTGTTTCCCAAATATATAGAAGCGGAAATAGTTTTTTTTCAAAGGCATATGCAAAATATAATATTGGAGCAGGACAATATCAATTTTTAAGAGTTTTATATAAAAAAGAAAGATTAACTCAAGAAGATTTAAGTAATATTTTGAATATAGATAAAGCTACCACAGCTAGAGCTTTGAAGAAACTTGAAGAAGAAGGATACATATATAGAAATAAAAGTTCAGTTGATAAAAGAGCTAATATAATAGTACTTACTGATAAAGCTTTAAGTATAAAAGAAGATTTTTTTGAAGTACATAGACAGTGGGAAGAAAAGATTACTTCAATTTTAACAGAGAATGAAAGAGAATTAACTCTTATATTACTAAAAAAAATAGCATCTAGTGAGACACTAAGGAGGAATTAAGCATGAGAGGACAAGCTAGACTTGGAGAAGAAAAAATATCAAAGTTACTTATGGAGTTTTCCATTCCAGCTATAATAGGTATGGTAGTAAATACCTTATATAATATTGTAGATAGAATGTACATAGGAAACATAAAAGATATTGGTGGATTAGCTTTAACTGGAGTTGGTATAACAATGCCAATAATGACTATAATAATGGCATTTGGAATGTTAATTGGAATAGGAACAAGTGCCAGAATATCTTTAAAACTTGGAGAACATAAAAGAGAAGAGGCTGAAAAGCACTTAGGAAATGCATTTACTTTAATTATTATAGCTAGTGTTTTAATAACTATAATAGGACTTGTATTTATGCATAAAATACTTGGATTATTTGGAGCGAGTGCAGATACTGAAGTTTATGCAAGAGAATATATGCAAATAATATTCTTTGGAACTATATTTAATATGCTAAGTTTTGGATTAAATCATTCAATTAGAAGTGATGGAAGTCCTAAGATAGCTATGTTATCAATGTTAATAGGTGCAGGTACTAATATTATATTAGACCCTATATTTATATTTGTATTTGGAATGGGAGTTAGAGGAGCAGCTATTGCAACTGTAATATCTCAAATAGTTTCAACTATATGGATTTTATATTATTTTACAAAAGGTAAGAGTAATTTAAAAATTAAAAGAGAATATTTATCTTTAGATAAAGCTATAGTTTTGAGTATTTTTTCTATTGGAGTAAGTCCATTTAGTATGCAAATAGCTCAAAGTATAGTTCAAGTGTTGGCTAACAATGCATTAAAGACTTATGGTGGAGATTTAGCTATAGGTGCTATGACTATAATAAATAGTGTAGCTATGATATTTATGATGCCTATATTTGGCTTAAACCAAGGTTCACAACCTATAATAGGATATAATTATGGTGCAGAAAAATATAAGAGAGTTAAGCAGGCTGTAAAGTCCGCAACTATAGTTGCTACTATAATAGTTTCAATTGGATGGATAATTACTCAAGCTGCTCCACACTTATTAATATCAATATTTAATAGAGATGAGCAGTTAGTAGGCATAGCAAGCACAGGTATGAGAATATTCTTATTTATGTTGCCTGTAGTAGGAGCGCAAGTAATAAGTTCTAATTACTTCCAATCTATAGGAAAAGCTAAGATATCTATGTTCTTAAGTTTATTAAGACAAGTAATATTATTAATACCTTGTTTAATAATACTACCAAAGATTTTTGGGTTAACAGGAGTATGGCTTGCAGGAGCTGTTGCTGATGGATTATCATCATTAATCACTTTGATAATCTTCTTTATGTCAGTTAGAAAACTTAAAGATAAAGAAGGAATAGTAGCAAAAGAAGCAGTAATTTAAGTAAATAGAAATAAAATAAAGGATGAAACTTTAGAGTTTCATCCTTTTATTGTACTATAATCATTATTCCTATTAACTATCTTAACCTTATATGATACCTTCACTCTTTAATATATCTTCTAACTTTTTAACCTTCTCGTTTAAAGATTCGAATTTTTCTTTAATGATATCTTTAGATGATCCATCTTCATTAATTACTTTTTCTATATCCTCAACAGTTTTTAAAGCATCTTCTATATCTTGTTGAGCTATCTTTAAGTTAGTTTCTTTCATAAATTAATCTCCTTTAAGCAAAAAAATAGATTGTATATATTAATCCTATCACTACTAAATATTAAGTGCAAGGCATATATTTAATAGAAAACTTAACGTTAGGAGGATAATATGATTAATTATATTTGGTTTATATTAATATTCTTCGGTATACTGGTAGCTATATTTACTGGTAATGGTGCAGAAATATCAACAACTATTGTTGGGTCTGCAGATAGCACGGTGAAATTTATTATTGGGTTAGTTGGAATAATGTGTTTTTGGTGTGGAGTTATGAAGATAGCAGAAAAAAGTGGCTTAACCCAGAAGCTAGCAAGATTAATGAAACCATTATTAAAGTTTTTATTTAAGGATGCAGGAAAGGATGAAAAGGCTCTTGGAGCAATAGTTATGAACTTAACAGCTAATATGATGGGATTGTCAAATGCTGCAACTCCATTTGGAATAAAAGCTATGGAAGAAATGGATAGATTAAATCCTGAAAAAGGTAGGGCTAGCAATGATATGGCTCTTTTTTTAGTTATGAATGCTGCCTGTATTCAGCTTGTACCTTCCACAATAATATCAATAAGAGCAGCAGCAGGTTCTTCAAATCCTGGAGCAATTATTTTGCCTGCAATATTATCAACAGCATCAGCAGCTATTGTTGGTGTAATATGTTGTAAGATTTTGCAGAGATACTTTTAAGGAGGATTATAAATGAGCGATTATATAACAAAAAGTATAATAGGAATTATAGTTCTACTTATTATAGGTTATGGAATGATAAAGGGTGGAAAGGTATATGAATGGTTTGTAGAAGGGGCAAAGGAAGGGCTTCAAGTATGTATGAGAATATTTCCTTACCTTTTGGCTATGATTGTAGCAGTGAATATATTTAAAGCAGCTAATTTATTAGATATATTAAATAAATTATTATCACCCTTAACTAATCTTATAGGATTACCCCAAGAAGTAACACCATTGGTACTAATTAAACCACTATCAGGAAGTGGTGCACAGGGCATATTTGCAAATTTACTTCAGACATATGGACCAGATACACGAATAGGATTAATAGCTTCTGTAATTATGGGAACTACAGAGACTATATTCTATACAGTTACAGTTTATTTTGGGGCAGTAAAGGTGAAGAAAGTAAGACATACTGTATGGGCAGCTGTTTTTGCGGACATGATTGCTATAATTAGTGCTATATTTTTAGTAAATATATTTTTCTTCTAAAATTATGGAAGATATGTAATAAAATTGATAAAATTATTTCTAAGGGGGAGAGATAATGATAAATATTAATCAGATAACTAAGTCTTACAATGGAAAGAACAAAGCTGTAGATAGTTTAAATTTAGAAATAAAAGATGGGGAGATTTACGGGCTACTAGGTCCAAATGGAGCAGGAAAAACTACAACTATTAAGATGATAACAGGTATTATTGCACCTACATCAGGAAATATAACCATAAATAATATTGATATTGTTGAAAATCCTGTTTTGGCAAAAGAGCAGTTTGGTTATGTGCCAGATAGCCCAGATATGTTTTTAAGGTTAACTGGAATGGAATATTTGAATCTTATGGGAGATATATATGGTGTATCAAGTGAAGAGAGAAAATTAAGAATAAAAGATATGTCTGAAAGATTTGAAATGAATTCTGCATTAGGGGATAAGATTCAATCTTACTCACATGGTATGAGACAAAAGATAATAATAATGGGGGTATTACTTCATAGGCCAAAGGTATGGATATTAGATGAACCCATGACAGGGTTAGACCCAAAGTCATCTTTTATATTAAAAGAAATGATGAGAGAGCATGCTGATGAAGGAAATACTGTTCTTTTCTCCACTCATGTATTAGAAGTTGCGGAAAAGATATGTGATAAGGTTGCAATAATTAATAAAGGGCAATTAATTTTCAATGGAACCTTAGAAGATATGAGAGAAGAGTTTAAGGCAAGTGAATCACTAGAAGAAATGTTCTTGGAGCTAACAAGCAATGAATAGACTTAAGGTACTTACAAAATACTTTGTAAGAGATGCCATTCAAGATATGTTTAATGGTTCAAAAATGAAGTCTGGATTTATGGTTTTATTAATGATATTGTTAATTGCCTTTATGTCATTACCACTGATAATTATTGTAGATGTATTATATGAGCCTTTTGTAATAATAGGACAAGAGGGAATGTTGTTATCACTAATATTGCTTATAGGAGCTGTTATAAATTTCTTTTTAGGAATATTTACTATAATGAATACATACTACTTTTCCAATGACATAGAGAACTTTTTACCTATGCCATTTAAGAGTAGTGAAATAGTGTTGAGCAAGTTTATAGCTGTATTAATAAATATGATTTTATATTCCACAATAATAGTAGTTCCTTTATTAGTTTTTGCTCAAAAGTCATCGGCAAGTCCAATGTTTTTTGTTTATATTGTACTTACAGTGATTATTTGTCCTATTTTACCAATGATAATTGCTGCTTTAGTATGTATGCTTTTAATGAGATTTACTAATTTATCTAAGCATAAAGATGCTTTTAGAGCTATATCAGGTAGTCTATCTCTAGTTTTGGTGGTTTTAATAAATATCCTTTCACAAAGAAGTTCAACTTTATTTGAAAGTTCCTCGTCACTTGTTAATATCATTCAAGAAAAAAATAGTCTTATAGGTGCTTTATCTGGAATGTTTATAACAAATAAGTATGCTGCGTACGGTTTGTTATATAATGGTGAGGCTAAGGGGATTTTTTATATGGGTATTTCCATAGCTATTTGTATATTACTGTGTATAGTATATTACGTAGTAGGAGGAAAACTATATTTAAAAGGTATAATAGGAATATCTGAAACTTATAGTAAGAGGGTAGATATATTAAAAGAAAAAAATATAGATAGTATAGTTTCAAAGAAATCTCCAATAAAGTCTCTTGTAATTAGAGATATAAAAATAGTATTTAGAACACCGCAGTTTTTTATAAATTCAATTGTAATGATGTTATATATGCCTATTTTTCTAACTATAATTTATGTGGTTAATGGAAGCTTTACTGATGTTAAAGGTATGATATTGAGTGGTAAATATAACTCTGTCATAATTGCGGGGGCATTTTTATTAGCGGCTTTTTCAATTTGTTCATCTGGTGGAGGTAGAAAGTGTTTGTCCAGAGAAGGAAGCGATTTTGTATTTTCAAAGATAATTCCTATATCTTATAAGGATCAGGCAAAGTCTAAGATAATATCATCTCTGTGTATAAATTCTTTAGTTCCTATACTTATTTGTACACTTTTAGTGTCGTTAAGAGTAGCTTTATCAATAATTTTATTAGGGGTACTATCATCAGTATTTGGAGTTGCAGTAGTAACTTTAATACAGATATTATTTGATTTTATTAATCCTAGTTTGAAGTGGAATGATGAAAAAAATTTATATAAGGATGATGTTGTATCAGTAGTTATGGTATTTGTAATACTGCTTTTAGGAATTGGACTAGTAGCAATGGCTATGAAGGTTGAAAGTTATATAGGCATGTTTTCAATGATTATAGTATTCTCTTTAATATTGATTTGGGGACTTTATAATAAAATAATTAACATGTCAGATGAAGTTTATAAACAAAATTAAATTTGATGGAAGCTTTCTTATGAAAGCTTCTTTTTTTGGCTAATATTAGTAGTATACTATTAATAGATTAGAAGAAAGAAAGGTGACTTATATGATAAAAGAGGTATTCAAAAGAAATAGAGAAAGACTTATGGAAAAGGTAAGTGATAATTCAATAATAATTCTTTTTGCAGGTAATGCACCAAGAAAAAGTGCTGATGAGCAATATCAATTTACTCCTAATAGGAACTTTTACTATTTCACAGGAATTGATGAAGAGGAACATATTTTAGTTTTAACAAAAATAAATGGAGAAATAACTGAAAAATTATTTATTAAAGATATAGATGAGGAAATGGAAAAGTGGGTTGGTAAGAGTATAAGACCTGAAGAGGGAAAACAAATATCAGGAGTTGAAGATGTAGCATTTATAAGTACTTTTAATTTGTTTTTGAATAAGACATTCAATAATTTAGTTGAAGTAAATCTATATTTAGATATAGATAGGGAAGATTTTAATAGTCTAAAAAATATTGTTGGAGAATTTGCAAATGAAGTTAAAGGAAAGTATCCATTTGCAAATATAAGAAATTTAGCACCATTAATTGCACCCTTAAGGTTAATCAAGAGTAAGGAAGAGATTGAAGAGATAAAAAAGGCAATAAATATAACTATTGAAGGTGTAAACAGTTTAATGAAAAACTGTAAAGAAGGAATGAAGGAATATGAATTAGAAGCATATTTTGATTTTGTTTGTAAGAGTAATGGAGTAAAGGATTTTGCATTTAAAACAATAGCTGCTGCAGGTAAAAATGCAACTATATTACATTATGTTGATAATAATTGTGACATAAAAGATGGAGATTTAATTCTATTTGATTTAGGAGCGCAATATAATTATTATAACGGTGATATTTCAAGGACATTCCCTGTAAGTGGAAAATTTAGTGATAGGCAAAAAGAAGTTTATAATGCAGTATTAAGGGTTAACGAGAAGGTTATTAATGAAATAAAACCAGGAGTAGGTTTCCTTGAGTTAAATAAAAAAGCAAAAGAATGGATTGCAGAAGAGTGCATAGCTTTAGGTTTAATAAAGGATGAAGCAGATGTGTCTAATTACTATTGGCATAGTATAGGCCATAGTCTAGGGTTAGATACTCATGATATTGAAGGAAATAATAGAGATGTTATTTTACAAGAAGGAATGGTTTGGACTGTTGAACCTGGAATTTATATAGAAGAAGAAGGTATTGGAATAAGAATAGAAGATGATGTGGTGGTTACATCAGAAGGTGTTGAAGTCTTAACAAAAGATATGATTAAGACTGTAGAAGAAATAGAAGAATTTATGAATAAATAGAGTATATAATTTGGTATTTTAGGGTAAATATAACTTATGGATAATTAAGAAGAAGTTGGAGGTGGTTTTATGGTAAGTGACGCAAAGAATATCTTTTTAGCTGGAGTTGGTGCTGCTGCTTTAACATATGAAAAAGCAACAGATGTAATTTCTCAGTTAGTTGAGAGAGGAAAGCTAACTTTAGAAGAAGGAAAAGAATTATCAGAAGAATTAAAAAGGGATGTAAAAAGTACAGCTAACGGTGCAAAGGAATCTATGTTAGAAAAGGTAAATAATATAAAGCCATTAACTAAAGAAGAATTAAGTGATATCTTAGAAGAAAAAAATTATGCTACAAAGGCTGATGTATTAGAATTGAAAAGAATTATAGAAAAACTAGAGGAAAAGATTAATTAGGAATTTTAAATCCCTTGCTTAATAGATTGTTAAGTAAGGGATTTTATTTAGGGAGTTGAGTTTTTATATGAAATCTAAAGAAAGGTTTCAAGAGATTATAAAGGTTTTTATTTCATATGGTTTTGGATATTTAATTGATAGTAAATTTAATAGTAGTAAAAAATCTCCTGGAAATTTAAGAATGGCATTTGAAGAATTAGGCCCCACCTTTATAAAAATTGGTCAAATATTAAGTACAAGGCCAGATTTGTTACCAGAGGAATATATAAATGAGTTAATAAAGTTACAAGACTCGGCTCCAAAAGAAAGTTATGAGAATATTAGGAGTGTATTTGAAGCGTCCCTTAATAAAAGCATTGAAGAGTGTTTTATATATTTTAGTAAGGAGCCAACAGCATCTGCGTCTATAGCTCAGGTTCATGAAGCCATATTAAATGATGGAAGAGCAGTTATTGTAAAGATTCAAAGACCTGATATATATAATATTATGAAGACTGATATAGATATACTGAAAAAGATAATAAAGTTATCTAAAGGCAGGATTGATATTAATATAGTTGATCCTCTTGCTGTTATAGAGGAATTAGAATCAACTACTGAAAAAGAACTAGATTTTATAGATGAAAGTAAGAGCATAGTTAAGTTTAAAAAAAATAATGAAAATATTACGTCTATATATGCTCCAGATGTTATATTCAGTTTGTGTAGCGAAAAGGTATTAACATTAGAGTATATTAATGGTTTTAAGATAAATAATATGCAAATGATAGAAAAAGAAGGGTATAGCAGCAAAGAAGTTGCAAAGAAATTGGCATTATCATATTGTAAGCAAATATTTGATGATGGCTTTTTTCACGGGGATCCTCATCCAGGAAACTTATTAATATCAAATGGGAAGATATGCTTTATTGATTTTGGTATAGTTGGAGAGCTACATGAAAGTCTAAAAGAATGGCTAAATAAGGCCATGATAGCTGTAGCTACAGGAGATAAGAGTAAGATAGTAGATTTTATTTTAGCAATTGGAATAAAAAGAGGAAAGGTAAATAAAGGGAAATTATATGAAGACGTATCTTATTTGTTTACAACATATTTAAATACATCTCTTAAAAACATAAAGGTAGCTGTATTATTAGAAGAAATGTTTTCTATAGTTCAGAATAACAATATACAGTTTCCTAAGGAGCTTGCAATACTCTTTAGAGGCTTAATAATACTAGAGGGAGTAATTGCAGAAGTGGATCCACAATTAGATGTAATATCGGTGATAACATCCTTTGTTAAAGGAAAAAATAAGATGCTTTTGATTAAAGATATAAATGAAGAAGAGTTAGTATTATCTGCATATTCTTTTTTTAGAGATGCTTCTAGAATTCCTAATAAAGCTGTTGAGGCATTAAGCAGTATATCAGATGGTAGAGCTAAGATTAATTTTAATATTACAGATTTAGAGAATTCGGTAGATCATATAAGTAATATGGTGAACAGATTAGTTGGAGCATTACTTATTTCATCATTAATAATAGCGTCATCTTTAATAATAAGTAATAATGTAGGACCTATATATAAAGGGATATCTTTAATAGGGATAGCAGGATACATTATATCAGCTATATTTGCTATAATTTTATTAATAGCAGTAGTTAGAGAGGGCGGTTTTAGAAGTAAGAAAAAGAAATGAAAAAGTTAATAATTGCTAAAAAATATTAAAAAGACCTTGCAAGTCATTAAGAAGTTATGTATAATTAACCTAAATTATTACAAGTGAATAAGAGAAGAGGTAGAGGCGCGATACTTAATAGTACTGTTGTGGACGTAAGCAGAATGAAGCAATAGGAAAGGAATTATCGCCGAAGTATAGAATTAAAGCTTTAATATTCTAATACTGGGCTTATGCAGAATATGTATAAGACTGTCACAAATATTTTTGTGGTGAGCTATCATTCAGGATTTTTAATGTGTGTGTTTTAAGCCTTGAGTGTTATCTCAAGGCTTTTCCTATTTTTACCTCTAAATCTTTTCACAATTAAAAAAATTTTAGGGGGAATAATTATGAAAAACAGAAGTAGAAACTTAGTACTATTTATGTCTACATTGATATTGGTTTTATTATCATCAACTGTAGCATTTGCAGCAGAGGTTGAACCTGCTGTAGTAAATTCAGAAAGGTTTGGAGTATTAACACTTATACCGCCATTGGTTGCTATAATATTAGCATTTATAACAAAAAACGTTGTCATATCATTATTTATAGGAACACTTTCAGGATGTTTTATGGTACAGCTTGCAGGATATAATGTATTTGGAGCTTTTATACAAGCGTTCTTAGATTTTGTACAAAGAGCATTAAATTCACTTGCTGACCCATGGAATGCAGGTATTGTATTACAGGTATTGGTTATTGGAGGCGTTATTAATTTAATTTCTAAGATGGGTGGAGCTAGAGCTGTAGCTGAAGCACTTGCTAAAATGGCAAAGACACCTAGAAGTACACAAATTGTTACTTGGCTATTAGGGCTATTTGTTTTCTTTGATGATTATGCAAATGCATTAATTGTTGGACCAATAATGAAGCCAGTAGCAGATAAGATGAAGGTATCAAGAGAAAAGTTATCTTTTATAATAGATGCAACAGCTGCACCTATTGCAGGTCTTGCAATAATATCAACATGGATAGGCCTTGAAGTAGGATTAATAGGAGATGCATTTGCTGGAATAGGGCAAAATGTAGATTCATTTGGAGTGTTCTTACAAACTATTCCCTATAGATTCTATAACATTTTAATACTTGCATTTGTAGTTATCTCAGCTATACTTTTAAGAGATTTTGGACCAATGAGAAAGGCTGAAATAAAGGCAAGAAGAGGAGAGCAAGAATTAAAGGATATTGCAATAGATGAAGATACTGCTGAAGAATTTGAAGCAAAGAGTGGAATTAAATTAAGTATATGGAATGCTATAATTCCAATAGGAACATTAATAGTGGCAGCTTTAGCAAGTTTCTATTATAGTGGGTATACTGCAATTATGGCTGGAGAAGATATAGCATTAAAAACTGTGTTAACAGAATCCCCATTTTCATTTACAGCAATACAACAAACTTTCAGTAATGCAGATGCTTCTATAGCATTATTCCAAGCAGCATTATTTGCAAGTATCGTAGCATTAATTTTAGGTGTTTGTAAGAAGATATTTACTATATCAGAAGGTATAGAAATCTGGATAGATGGAATGAAGGGATTAATTATAACTGGGGTTATATTAATACTTGCTTGGTCTTTAAGTTCAGTAATTAAAGAATTAGGTACAGCACAATATCTAGTAACATTACTATCAGATTCATTACCACAATTCTTGTTACCAAGTGTAATATTTATATTTGGAGCTGTAATTTCATTTGCAACAGGAACTGCTTATGGAACAATGGGTATATTAATGCCACTTGCTATTCCTCTAGCACATGCAATTTCACCAGATATGACTTATATTATTATGAGTACAAGTGCTGTATTAACAGGAGCAATATTTGGAGATCATTGTTCACCTATATCAGATACAACAATAATGTCATCAATGGGAGCGGGATGTGATCATATTGCTCACGTTAAGACTCAAATGTGGTATTCATTATTTGTAGCAGTACTTACAATATTATTTGGTTATATTCCAGTTGGTTTAGGGTTACCAGTGTACATTGTATTACCATTATCTATTATAGGGCTTGGCTTATTAATATATTTCATAGGAAGACCTGTAGATGAGGTTGAAGCATAAGTAAAAACATAAAAATATATAAATATAAGAATATATAAATATAAAAATATAAAAAAGAGCGATATTAAGATAATGCTTACCTTAGTATCGCTCTAATTTTATTTACTATCTTATTGTTCCACCATGAAAATCTAATTTAAATATTGGAGTCCCTTTATAAGATATAAACTCTTCACCTTTAAAAGAATCAACCTCTCCGTTCCAAAGACATTGATATTCAAAGTCAGATTTTCTAAAACTCTTTGGTCCTCTATAAGGAGCATCTTCAGAAACTCTAGATAAAGCTTCTGATAAAAAGTCTGAAAAACCACGTGGAATATCATTAGTTAATAATTTTCCAGCATAGTTCATTCCCCAAAAAGACCTTTCATCTTTCCAAATAACTTCTTGACCAATAAACCTTTGTTTACCTATGTGGCTATCTAGGTAGTAATAATCGTATTTTTTGAAAGTAAAATCATCTGAGTTTGGTTTAGAAGATTGAACTTTTTTATTTCGACCATTATAAGAATTTTTCTTTGCTTCTACCAAGAATGCTTTAAATAATGATAAATCACTCATCCCAATACCCCCTAAAAATAAAACCTCTTTTTTCGACTGTTATTTTTATTATATATAAGAAAATATTTACAATCAAGAATATTCTGATAACTATTTGTTAATCTTTAATTTTCTCTACAGGAGGATTTATATATTTATTTATAAATATTGCTATTATTATTCCAATAGAAGTATCAATACTTCTACCTATGGCATAAGAATATGAGGCTGGTCCATCGTAGTTAATCATAATTCCTATAAAAACAATGCAGCAAATGGTAACAGAACCAGGTTTTTTTATTATATTACATAAATAAATTGCTCCAATTACACCTACAGCAGTAACAAGAGAATTTATAGATTGTAGAAATAATATGTTGTCTACTATAAATATAAAAAGCACTCCTATAAGACCTCCAAGAAGAGTACCTATAAGCCTATTTTTACCCATACTAAAAGTACTTTCAACAGTATCTTTCATACATATAACTGCTGCGATACAAGCATAAAAAGGATTCTTATCTCCTGCTAGTTCAAATAAAACCATACATATAAACACTGCTAAAGCAGTTTTAAGGTTTCTATAGCCAACCTTAGGAAATTCAAACCTATTCAATTTATATCTCCCCTTTACTGTTTTAGAATATTATACCATAGTATTAATTTATTTCTTTGACAATTTAGAAAGGAATTTATTGATGTTGGTAACTTTAAAATTATTTGACAGATATTTTTTTTTGATTTATCATAAAATATAAGTAAATACAATGAAGAGAAGAGTAGTAAAGTAGAAAGTCTAAAGAGAGTTAACGTGTGGTGAAAGTTAATGTCAGAGAAGCTTTATGAAGATGGTCTTGGAGTAGAACCTTCGAGCTTAGTTAAGTTAGATGGTTACGGTAGCAACCGTTATATTGCAGAGTGATGATAGTCACTTAGTGAGTTTTTTATCGTGAGATAAAAAAGAAATAGAGTGGTAACACGTAAATAAGTTTATTACGTCTCTATATAGGCAAAATACCTATATAGGGACTTTTTTATTATCAAAAAACAAAAGGAGGAATTTAAAAAATGTGTAAAAAACCATATTATATAACTACACCAATTTACTATCCATCAACTAACCTACATATAGGAAATACCTATACTACAGTTGCTGCAGATGCAATTGCTAGATTTAAAAGATTAACAGGTTATGATGTAATGTTCTTAACAGGAACTGATGAACATGGTCAAAAAATTCAAAGAATAGCTGAAGAAAAGGGAATAACACCTATTGAGCATGTTGATGAAATAGTTGCAGGTATTAAGGACCTTTGGGAAATGATGAATATTAGCTATGATAAGTTCATTAGAACAACTGATGATTATCATGTTAAAGCTGTTCAAGATATCTTTAAAAAGCTATATGACAAAGGTGATATTTATAAGAGTTCTTATGAGGGATTATATTGTACACCATGTGAATCTTTCTGGACTGAAACTCAATTAGTAAATGGAAATTGTCCTGATTGTGGAAGACCAGTAGAAAAATCAAAAGAAGAAGCTTACTTCTTCCAAATGAGTAAGTATGCAGAAAGATTAATAAAGTATATAGAAGAACATCCAGATTTTATTCAACCAGAATCAAGAAAGAATGAAATGTTAAATAACTTCTTAAAGCCAGGATTACAAGATCTTTGTGTGTCAAGAACAAGCTTTGACTGGGGTGTCCCAGTAACATTTGATGAAGATCACGTTGTTTATGTTTGGATAGATGCACTATCTAACTATATTACTGCATTAGGATATGGAAGTGATAACGACGAATTATATAAAAAGTATTGGCCTGCAGATGTACATTTAATAGGTAAGGATATATTAAGATTCCATACTATTTATTGGCCAATTATGTTAATGGCATTAGATTTACCATTACCAAAACAAGTATTTGGACACGGATGGTTACTCGTTGATGGAGGAAAGATGTCTAAATCTAAAGGAAATGTTGTAGATCCAGTAGTTTTAGTTGAAAACTTTGGAGTAGATCCAGTAAGATACTACCTTTTAAGAGAAATTCCGTTTGGATCAGATGGATTATTTAATAATGAAATATTCATAAAGAAGATAAATTCAGACTTATGTAATGATTTAGGAAATCTTTTATCTAGAACTGTTGCAATGGTAGAAAAGTACTTTGATGGCGTAATACCTGCTCCAACAGCTAAGGAAGATATTGATAATGAATTAATAAACTTAGCCCTAGAGACTCCTAAGTTAGTAGAAAAGGCTATTGATGAATTAAGAATTCCAGAAGCTTTAGAAGCTATATTTAACTTAATAGGAAGAGCTAATAAATATATTGATGAAACAACTCCTTGGATATTGGCAAAGCATGAAGACAAGAAAGAAAGACTAGGAACTGTATTATACAACCTAGCTGAAAGCTTAAGATTCTCATCTGTATTATTATCGGCATTCTTACCTGATACAGCTAAGAAGATTAATGAACAATTAAATACTACAGTGGTTGAATGGTCAACACTATCAAGCTTTGATGGAACTGTTGCAGGAACTAAGGTTCATAAAGGTGAAAACTTATTCCCAAGAATAGACATAGATGCAAAACTTGCTGAATTAGAAGCTATTCAAGCAGCTCAAAAGAAAGAAGTGAAAAGAGAAATCCAACCTATTAAAGAAGAAATAACTATAGAGGATTTTGAAAAGTTAGATTTAAGAGTAGTAAAAGTTCTTGCTTGTGAACCAATTAAGGGAGCTAAGAAGTTACTTAAATTAAAAGTTGATTTAGGTGGAGAGGAAAGACAAGTGGTTTCTGGTATAGCAAAATACTATAAGCCAGAAGAATTAGTCGGAAAGTATGTAGTGCTTGTAGCTAATTTAAAACCAGTTAAGTTAAGAGGAGAGCTATCACAAGGAATGATTCTTGCAGCATCTACTGATGATGATAGTTTATTAACACTTGTTAATCCAGGAGAATTGCCAACAGGAAGTGTAGTTAGATAAGAGGGATAATAGAGTAAAAAAGATAATAGAGTTAAGGATAAAACCCAGCCTTTGCTGGGTTTTTAATTAAGGAAATTCTCTTTATGGAATTTCAGTGCTAACCTTTTTATCCATATTATATTTATTATTCTAAGAAGGGGGTTATATTATTGAATGTAATTATAGGGAATGCATGGCCGTATGCTAATGGTCCATTGCACTTAGGAAGAATAGCAGTATTATTACCAGGGGATATCTTGGCTAGATATCATAGGTTAATGGGGGATGAAGTAGTATTTGTATCTGGATGTGACTCCCATGGAACTCCTGTAACAATGAAAGCAAAGGAAGAAGGAATAACACCCTTAGAAGCTTCTAAAAAGTATTATAATGAGTTCTTAAGTTGTTTTAAAAAGCTGAATTTTTCTTTTGATTTATTCACTCAAACTCATACAGAATATCATAGTAGTAGCGTTAAAGATTTTATATTAGAACTATATAATAAAGGATATATATATGAAAAAGATATTGAACAGGTATATTGTGAAGAGTGTGGTGAATTTTTATCTGATAGATATATAGAGGGAAAATGTCCAATTTGCGGAGGAGAGGCGTTAGGCGATCAATGTCTAGAATGCTCTGAGATATTTGAAGCATCAGAAATTTTGAATAAAAAGTGTAAGATATGTGGTTCTGAACCAGTAATTAAAGATACAAGTCATTTGTTTTTTGCATTGTCTAAGTTTGAAAATGATGTGAGAAGATTATATATAAAGCAACAAGGCTGGAGAAAAAATGCTGAAGTAATTACTAAGAGATATCTTGATGAAGGCCTAAGAGATAGGGCTGTAACAAGAGATTTTAATTGGGGAATAGATGTACCATTAAGTGGTTATGAAGATAAGAAAATATATGTTTGGATTGAAGCTGTAATGGGATATTTAACAGCAAGTATGCAAGTTCTTGAAGAACGTGGGGAAGATTATAAGGAATATTGGGACGGTGAAGATAGTAGGGTTTACTTTGTTCATGGTAAAGATAATATTCCATTCCATACAGTTATTTTCCCGGCAATATTATCTGGATTAGGAATAAAAAATCCATCAATTAGAGAGGTTTCTGGAGAGTATTTAAAGCTTGAAGGAAAGAGATTTTCAGCAGCAAAAAATTGGGCAATATGGGTAGATCACATAATTGATAGATATAATTCAGATGCAGTGAGATATTATCTAATATTAAATGGCCCAGAAAATAAAGATTCTGATTTTACATGGAGAGATTTTATAAATACTACTAATAATGACTTAGTAGGGTTATATGGAAATCTTGTAAATAGAACTTTAACCTTTATTAAAAGGAACTTTGGAGGGGAAATTCCAAGTGGAGAAGTACCTAAATCATTGAAAAATGAGATACTTCAGTTATATTTTAGTGTTGGAGATAAAATAGAAGATGGAGAATTTAAAGATGGTTTACAGCAAATAGTTAAAATGATAAGAAAAGCAAATAAAATGTTTGATGAATTTGAACCATGGGTAAAAGTCAAAAAAGATAAGGTGACATGTGGTCAAGATTTGTATGTATGCATACAGTTGATTGCAAATTTATCTAATTTATTAGAACCTTTTATGCCTGAGTCCTCTTCTAAAATAAGGAGCTTTATAGGGTTAAACGAAGCAACTTGGAGTTATGTAGAAATAAAGTCAGGTGAAATAGATGATATTAGTATACTATTTGAAAAAATAGATAAAAAGAATGCAATTGAAGAACTGAACCTGATGAAAGAAGAGAAAAATTAAACAAAAAAATAGGACATCCACAATAGGGGTTTGGGATGTCCTACAAACCAATCTATTTAAGATGGTTATAAGGGGTAAATAATAATGCTTTAACTACTTTACAAGTTATATATTACATTATGAATATGACAAAATAGTGTCAAAAAGAAATATGTTTTGGAAACAAGGTGTTAACAAATATTAATAATTGAAAAGGCCCAGAGTATTTATATAAAGGGGGATAAATACTCTAGGCCTTTTTCAATGGCTAGGAAAATATAAAGTTTTAATTAGCTATAAATCAAAGGCATTATCACAATTTCGTATTAAAAAATATAAAATCAAGGATAATAATTTTATAATTTCCTCACCTTTAGTAGGAGTGGGGTAGATGTTTGTTTCGATGTGACTTGGAGCGTAGTGACGGAACAAGCAGAACAAACATCTACCCCGCCTTTTTCATACATTAAAAATAAGAGAACATAAACTTATATGTCTTAGCTACTATGTATTTAAATATAAACTCAGGATATGACAGTTGTGTGACATAAATAAAAAGTAGTATAAAAGTTTATATTTATATGAAACTATACTTGAGGTGATATTTATGGATAACGATAATGCTAAAGTAATAAAAGAAATGAATAAGTTTTTGAAGGGAATCCACATGGGAGGCAGTACTTTTAAGGATTATATTGAAAGAGCAGAGTCTAAAGAGCTAAAAGATTCTTTAGTGGAAGTTACAGAAACATTTAAGAGACATGAAGAAGCAATAACACATAGAATAGAGCAACTTGGTGGGGATGCCAATGATTCATTAGGAGTAATGGGAATAATGAGCGAGTTTTTTCAAAAGGTTAAACTACTTTCTGCCAATAGCGATAAGGAAATATTAGATAATGCAATAGAAGCAATGAAAGTTGGGATTGATAATGCTAATAAGTTTATCGATGAACATAGTAATCTAGAAAACAGTTTGAAAAGTGATATAGAAGGTGTAGTTAAGGATTATGATAACAGTTTAAGAAAGCTAGAATCTATATCTCTTTAATAAGTTGAAATTGATGAAAATTAGTCTATATAGTAGAGACTTATGAAATAGAGTCAGCTATATAGGCTATTTTTTTGTCAATGGTGTATAATATATAAATAAATTACTAGATAGGATGTGTTTATGTGGAAAATAAATATAGAATTTTTGATAGTCATGCTCATTATGATGATGATTCATTTGACAATGATAGAGAAGAGGTTTTTGCAGAGTTAGTAGAAAATGGGGTTATTGGAATACTAAATTGTTCCTCAACATATGATAGTGTTGGTAAAACTTGTAGGCTTATAGAAGAAAATAATTTTATTTATGGGGCTATAGGTATACATCCAGAGAACGCTAATGAGCTTACAGAAGATAGATTAGAAGAGTTTAGAAGAATTATTAATAAGAATGATAAGATAGTTGCAGTGGGTGAAATTGGATTAGATTACTATTGGGATGAAAATCCACCAAGAGATGTTCAAAAAGATGCATTTAGGGCTCAAATGAAGTTGGCAGAAGATATGAATCTTCCTGTGGTAATACATGATAGGGATGCCCACGCAGATACATTAGAAATTATTAAGGAGTTTCCTAATGTGGTAGGGGTAGTACACTGTTTTTCAGGAAGCGTAGAGTTTGCTAAGGAATGTGTAAAAAGAGGATATTATATTGGAGTTACAGGAGTGATAACATTTAAGAATGCTAAAAAGCTGGTAGAGGTGGTTAAAGAAATACCATTAGATAGGTTATTTGTAGAGACAGATTGTCCTTATATGTCACCTGAGCCTAATAGGGGAAAAAGAAATAGATCAGATTATATAAAATATGTAATAGAAAAGATTGCATTAATAAAAGAAGTAGACCCTATTACAGTTAATGAGACTGTTAATAAAAACTTTTTTAATTTGATAAAATTAAGGAAATAATGTAAAATGAATCTATAATTGAATAAAAATCCAATATAAGGTAATAATTCAAAAAGAGGCTATGTATAATTTAGTAATATCATTTATTTTTAGGAGCCCAATAAGAACAAAAAAGCTATTATAATTATTTTATTATTCTTTTATGCACAAGGTGCATTTTATGTATGTTCATTAGTAGCAAGAGTATGAAATTTGACAATTAGTGCAAATTTGATATATAATTCAAAAGACGCTCTTGCCAAGGGAGGGAAATAAATGGTAGAAAAATTTAAGGAACACTTAAAGAAAAGTTTTTCTAACGGTCCGAAGGCAAAGATTTTGTTAGGATTAACTGCTTTAGCAGTAATTTTAACTATGACAGTTGTCAGCATGAGAAAGACAGTAAATATAAGTATAGACGGAAGTAATGAAACATTTGTCACATATAAAGGGACTGTTAAAGATGTGTTGGAAAATCAAGGCATCGAATTAGGTGCTAAGGATAAAGTACAACCATCCTTAGAATCCAAGGTATCAGAAAACCAAGAAATTACTATTAAGAAAGCTGTACCAGTAAAAGTTGTTATAGCTGGCCAAGAATTAGAGCTAGAAACAGCTGAGGATACAATAGGAGAGATGCTAGTAGCAGAAACAGATATGCTTAAAGAAAAAGGCATAGAATATCAAGAGGGTTATGATATAGTAACACCTTCTGTAGATACTCCAATTAAATCCGACTTAGATGTTCAAGTAGTACAGGTAACAGTAGAGGAAGTTGTTGAGACACAAGTAATTCCATATAGCATTAAGACTACAGTAGATTATACTAAAGACGTATCTGATAAGGTAGTTACTCGTAAGGGCGTTAATGGTGAAAAGGAAGTAACATATAAGATTGTAAAGCATGATGGTGAAGTTGTTTCTAAAGAAGCAGTTAGCCAAAAGCCAATCAAGGCTGCCGAAGATCAATTAGTAGTTAAAGGTGGAGCGTACATTACAGCTAATAGAGGCGGTAATATAGTAGGAAAGAAAAGATTATTTATGGAATCAACAGCATACTCTGGACATGGAAAAACAGCTACAGGAAGAACACCAGTATATAATCCAGGAGGATTAAGTACAATTGCAGTAGACCCAAGAGTTATTCCACTTGGAAGTAAGGTTTGGGTAAAAGGTTATGGCTATGCTATAGCTGCAGATACTGGTGGTGCGATTAAAGGAAATATTATTGATGTTTACTTTAATTCTTCAAGTCAATGTAAAACTTGGGGAAGGAAGTATAACGTTGAAGTATTAGTAATTGCTTATCCAGGTGAATGGTAATTAATTTTAAGAGATAACGGAAAGTTATCTCTTATTTTTTTAGAAATTTGACATAATACATATATATATGTAAATTAAATATAGGTTTAAGTGAAAGGAAGAAACAATTTGATTAAAGAAGTTATAGTTGTAGAAGGAAGAGACGATATAACAGCAGTGAAAAAGGCTGTAGATGCAGAAATTATTGCAACTAGTGGGTTTGGTATAAATGCAAAGATTATAGAAAGAATAAGAGAAGCTCAAAAGAGGAAAGGGGTAATAGTACTTACAGACCCTGACTTTGCTGGAGAAAAGATTAGAAGTATAATATCAAAAAGAGTAAAAGGGGTAAAACATGCATATATTGCCCAAGAAGATGGACTTAAAGATGGGGATATTGGTGTGGAAAATGCTAGTCCAGAAACTATAATCAAAGCACTTGAAAATGCAAAAGTTACACTAGAGGAAAAAAGAGAATTTTTCGATATGAAAGATATGTTTAGATTTAAATTAACAGGAGTTGGAGACTCTAAAAAGAGAAGAATAATACTTGGTAAAGAGTTGGGCATAGGATATGGAAATGCAAATCAAATGATTTCTAGATTAAATAACTATGGCATAACTCCAGAAGAATTTATGGACGCTATTAAAAAAATAGAAGAACAATTAGGAGAATAGTAAATGGATATAAAAGATTATAAAACACAAGACTTAGTAAAGAAATATAATTTTAAGTTCTCAAAAAGTCTAGGTCAAAACTTTTTAATAGATGATTCGGTATTAACTGATATAGTAGAGGGTGCAGAAGTAAATAAAGATGATTTAATAATAGAAATAGGTCCAGGGGTAGGTTCATTAACTGCACAGTTAATAGGTAAGGCAAAGAAAGTTGTGTCAATTGAGTTAGATAATGACTTAATTCCCATACTTCAAGAAGAACTTGGACAGTATGAAAATTTTACACTTATTCATAAGGATGCATTAAAAGTTGATTTTAATGAGATTATTGGTGATGAGAAGAGTGTTAAGTTAGTTGCAAACTTACCTTATTATGTTACTACTCCAATAATAGTTAAATTACTTAAGGATAATTATAATTTTAAGTCTTTAACTATAATGATTCAAAAGGAAGTTGCAGAGAGAATAAATGCAGAGCCTAATTGTAAAGAATATGGTGCCCTATCATTACTTGTTCAATATTATTGTGATACTAAAATAGTAAGAAAGGTATCTCCGGGAAGCTTCATACCAAGACCAAAAGTAGATTCAATAGTAATAAGATTAGATAGGTTATCTGAAAAGAGAGTAGAAGTTAAAGATGAAAAACTTATGTTTGAAATAATTAGAAATGCATTCAATATGAGAAGAAAGACTATGTGGAATGCTGTTAAGTTTTTAGGAATGAAAAAGGAAGATATAGAGAAGGCTTTTGAATTATCGGGTATAGATCAAAAGAGAAGAGGAGAAACTTTATCATTACATGAATTTGCTATATTATCTGATAATATAATTAATATAAGAAATAGTTAATGCTTTATAAGGTAGATGAATACATCTACCTTTATTTTTTTAAGGAATACTTACAAAGGAATAATAAGGACCACTAAGCATATAATGTATTGAAGTAATATATGTGGAGGGAATAGGCGTTTGGCACATAATAAATTGTATAGAAACTTTATAATTTTACAGGAGGATGAGAAAACTCATGCTGCTTCAGGTGAAAAAGCCTTGTCAGGTTATGCAAAAATAGAGGCTAAAGGAGATAAATGCAAGATCTCTTTCTATGCACAAAACTTAAAGAGAGAAGAAAAGTATTCTATTTTACTTATATGTTATAAGAAAGACATGAAGCAAATAGTAGATTTAGGAGTATTGGAGATTAGTGATATAGGAAAAGGAGAAGCCTCTAAAGAGTATTATGTAAATAATATAGCAGGCTTAGATTTTTCTTATGATAAGATTTCTGGTGCAGCAATATGTAAGTATGTAGGCGGAGAACTTACATATTTAATGTATGGATTTATGAATGGCGAGAATGTAGGCGATAGTTGGAAAAAGTGCAAGGTGTTAAAGCATATTGACAAGAACAAAGAGGTTATAGAAGTAAAAGAAGTTAAGGAAGTAAAAAAGGTTGAAGAAGTTAAGTGTGTAGAGCCTGAACATAAAGAGCATCATGAAGAAAAAGAACATAAAGACCATCATGAAGATAAGTGCAAGGACGAAATGAAGGATAAATGCAAGGATGAAGTGAAAGATAAGTGTAAGGATGAAGTGAAAGATAAATGCAAGGATGATGATAAAGACTATCATGAAGAAATTAAAAAGAAAGATAAACATGATGAATGCAAAGAGGATCATCATAAAGAAGAAAAAGAAGAAAAGTGTGAAAATATAAATTATAGTAAACAAAAGTATACAGAAAATATGGGATGTATGGGAGCTTGTAAAAAGAGAGATGCAGTAGAATCAGAAGAGTATAGATTCGATGAGTACGAAGCACAAATAGTAGAAGAAAAGGAATTAGATCCTTATGATTTTGAAATGAGAGGTTCACTAGGTGAATTCTTTGAGAATATTATTAAGGACTTCGAAGAGGTTAAAAATAAGTTTAAGGAAATTAAGTATTGTAAATGGTATAAAGTTAATATTAAGAGTCTAGATGATATGTGCAATATATCTAATTATAATAAATATACAATAGCATATTATCCAATGTTAAACTACTATCCATATATCAAGAAGTATGGCTATTTCATGCTTGGCTATAAATGTGATGAAAAAGGAAACCTAAAGTATATAGTTTATGGGGTTCCTGGAAAGAAGGATAAAGATGAACAACCTTACGCTGGAAAGACAGGTTTTGTTACTTGGATGAGTGGTGACAAAGATAAAGAAGGTTGTTGGTTAATGTTCTACGATTATAAGAATTCAACAGTTGTAGTTCCAATGAAGTAGGATAACCTGATTAAATGAAGAAAAAGCAATTATTAATGACTGCTGTATTGGTAATTCTAGTAATAATATTAATTTTTTCTCAAAGATTCTTTAATAATAATTTTAAACAGGTAGCTTTATTAGATAATGATATAAGCTCCCTAGAGGAATTTTCAATGAAGAATCAGGGATATTCATATTCTATACCAGAAACTTGGGTGGTCAAAGAAAAAGCGGAAAACTCATATAAACTTTATCAAGCAGAGTTTAATAGCGAAGAAAAAAATATAATGGGATATGTAGAATTATTGAGTACTGAAGAAGATGTGAAGGTATTAGCACAAAAAGATATAGACAACCTTGCCCTTAAGCATAGTAATGAGAATATTGAAAATTATAGTTGTAATGGTTACAAAGGAATTAAATTAGAATATACAACTAAGGTAGAGAATGGGTATTCTTTTATAAATACAAATTATTACTTAAGGTTAGGTGATACAAAGGTTGGTAAGTTTGCTTTTACAGCAAAGAAGGGATCATATAAAGATAATATGAATGCTATATATGATGTAATAGTATCAAGCATTAGTGCACAAAAGAAATAAGAATTTGCCATTAATAACTTAAAGTATTATAATTTAAATATTAGGAGAAGCTATTAAGCTTCTCCTAATTTATTAGATTATAAAGTAAGGAGGAGTCATGAGGTTAGTTTTATTTGAAATTTTTGGACATAATGTCTACAGTTATGGTCTTATGATTGCCATAGGTGTAATTGTGGCTGGATATATGTTTACAAAGAGAGCCGAAAAGTTAGGTTATGATGAAGATAAAGTATTTAACTTAATTGTAATAGCTGTTATATGTGGTGTCCTAGGTGGTAAGTTATTATTTATAATAACTGAATTTAAAAATATAATTAAAAATCCGTCTATTTTATTAAATTTTGGTGAGGGCTTTGTTATATATGGAGCTATTATATTAGGGGCATTATCTATATACATTTATTGTAGAAAGAATAAGTGGAATACTGTGAAGATATTTGATTGTGTTGTTCCAGGAGTAGCATTAGCACAAGGATTTGGAAGAATAGGATGTTTTCTAGCAGGATGTTGTTATGGGGCTGAAACCACAGGCAAGTTTGGCGTAATATTCCCAGAAGGAGCTTTAGCGCCAGCAGGGGTATCCTTATATCCAACACAAATATATTCTGCTATTTTTGATTTTGCCTTAGCAGCTTTTCTTATATGGTACTCTAAAAGGAATAGGGTAGACGGACATATTTTCTCCTTATATGTTATTATATATAGTGTAGGAAGATTCCTAGTAGAATTTTTACGAAATGATCCAAGAGGAAATGTTGGAGTTTTATCCACATCACAATTTATAGCTATCTTTACATTTATATTTGGATTAGCTGTATATTTTATTCAAAAACAAAAGGAGAGAAAAAAGGAAAGTGAAGAAGTATAGATTTACTCTAGTGTCCGTATTTATATTTATATGTATGTCTTTAACGGGTTGTGGTCTAATAGATACTGCTTTAGTAAAGGTTGGCTTTAAAAATACTGATTTTGATTATTTACTTCAAAATAAGGTGGATAAAATAATTATTCAAAGCTCAAGAGATGCTGGGTTTAGATTTATTGTAAATGATCAGAGTGCAATACAAAATATATATAAGATACTTTCAAAGGGAAATATTAAGGATGAAAAAACATCCCTTGATCCGGACTATGTATTTGAAATATATATGGGAGATGAAGTTAAGTCCTATAACTATGTAGTTAGCGTAGATGAAAGAGGTGTAGGAAACTTTTATGATGAAAATAACTCTTATCTTGTTTCAAAAAGTCTAGATGATAGTATAACTCAAAATTTATCCTTTATAAGAAAACCAAGAGAATTTGAAGATATTTACTATAATTCTATATTGCAGGTATTAGAATTAAAAAAGGATGAATTATCAAAAGGTGATAATAAGGTAGGTATAGATATAACTGGAGACGTAGATTGTTTAAAATATATGTTTTCTGTTGATTTAAAAAAGTTTGAAAAAAACTTAGATAAAGTTGTTGCTGGTACAAAGTTGATTAATAATAATTCGGAAGAATTTGATACTGTTATAACTGTAAAGAATAAGGGTTATAGTTCAAAGAAATTTAGAACTGTAATAACTGTAGATAATAAAAAGGATAAAGTTTATGAAACCTATTATGTAGTAGGAAATTATGAATATAAGAGCTGGGATATATACATAGGAAACCCAGGAGAAAAACCAGATGAATGGTAATTAATATACAATGGAGGAAGAGGAAATGAGTAGTTGTGATAATTGTCCAAGTAAAGGAACATGTTCTTCACAAGGTACATCAACATGTTCAATTAAAGTTTTACCTAAGTATGGTAATGTAAAGAATGTTATAGGAGTAATTAGCGGTAAAGGTGGAGTTGGTAAATCTACTGTTACAGGAATAATGGCTTCAATGCTTAGAAAGAAAGGTTATTCTGTTGGTGTATTAGATGCAGATATAACAGGACCTTCCATGCCAAGGTTCTTTGGAATAAACCAAAAGAGAGGGCAAATAGTTCCTATTGATGAGAATACAGTTAAGTTTATACCTGTAGAAACTAATTCGGGTATAAAAGTTATGTCTATGAATTTAGTTACACAAGTTGAAGATCAACCTGTTATTTGGAGAGGTCCAGTAATAACTGGGGTTTTAAACCAAATGTATGTAGATACTGAGTGGGGAGATTTAGATTACTTATTAATAGATATGCCTCCAGGAACAGGGGATATAGCTTTAACAGTAATGCAAGATTTCCCTATAAAGGAATTAGTAATTGTATCTACACCTCAAGATATGGTGTCAATGATAGTTAAAAAAGTTGTAATAATGGCCGAGAAGATAGGTATAAAAATAAAAGGTGTAGTTGAAAACATGTCTTACATTACATGTACAGATTGTGATAAAAAAATAAGAGTGTTTAGTAAGAAGTCAGCAGAAGAACATGCTGAATATCTAGGGTTACCATTATTAGGTGAATTGCCAATAGATTTAGACTTTACAGAAGCCTTAGAAGAAGGTAAAGCAGAAGAATATGTAATAGATAGTCCATTATACTCTTTAATTTTTGAAGGATTATATTAGATAAAGTAATAATTTTTTCTTCCTTGGGTAAGCTATGTATGTAAATTCCTATAGGAAGGAGAATGAATAATGAAAGCAGTAGTAGATCAAGATACTTGTATAGGATGTGGATTATGCCCATCTATTTGTGAAGAGGTGTTTGAATTACAAGATGATGGAAAGGCTCATGTAATTGTTGATGAGGTTCCTTCAAATTGTGAAGATGCAGCTGTAGATGCTCAAGCAAGTTGCCCTGTAAGTGCAATTACTTGTGGTGATTAATCAATAAAAAGATGCCAAGAGGCATCTTTTTTTATGTTTAGGAAATTATAAAATTTTAATTCGCTATAAATCAAAGGTATTATTAAAATTCCATATTAAAAAATATAAAATCAAGGATAATAATTTTATAATTTCCTTACCTTCAGTATGAGTGGGGTAGCTATTTATTTTGATGTGACTTGGAGCGTAGCTACGGAACAAGCAAAATAAATAGCCACTCCACCTTTTTATTTTAACTAAAAGAAATCTAGTAATTTTTCATTTGTTAGATTAGTGTTAGAATTATAATTTGTAGGAATTGATATATTAGATAGTGTAATCATATCTCCTACGTTGGAATCCGTAACTTCAGATGATGGAATCGAAATAGTTTCACCATCTTCAAGGCATACAAAAGCTTCTGAAAAGTTCTTATCAATTATTATTCCTCTCATTTTACTACCTCCTTATATTTAGCATGGCAATAAAAAGAAAAGATATACTCATAAAAAGTATATCTAATAAATATCTCGATAAATTATTTTAAAGACTTTTAATGCTTCTTCAATTTTAGGCTTTAAAAGTTGTTTTTTATTTTCAAACTCTAACATTCCTGCTGGGGTTAAAGTATATATCTTTTGAAATTTTTTGTCTAGATCATCCCATTCTCCAATAATTAAATCCTGCTTCTCTAATTTTTTTAGAAGAGGGTAGATACCTCCTGTACTAGGAATCCATAAACCACCAGTTCTTTGACCTATTTTGTGTGATATATCATTTCCGTTTGAAGGGCCAAGACTTAAGATGTAAAGAACATATATAGGGAGAAGTCCTTTTGTAAAGACCTGACCTACAGCTTCCTTTTCTTTCTGAACCTTCTTTAGTTGAGCAACCTTTTGTTTATATTCTTCATACAGTTGTTTTTCTGCAGCTTTTATTTCTTGAGGACTCATAGAGGATAAATCATTCATTAATTTATTCTACCTCTTGAACTATAAAACCTACTAGACCAGGACCAGTATGAACTCCAAGAGCAGGACCAATTGAACCAGTTTCTATATTATTTATATTATCTAAGTCCTTAAAGGAATTGTAAAGATCCTTGCAGTCTTCCTCGGAATGACCATGAAGAACCCAAACATTACATTTACCTTTCTCTAAGTAACTATCTAAGATCTTACGTAACTTTGTAAGAGATTGTTTTCTTCCTCTTACTTTTGCATAAGTATTATAAATACCATCATCACCAACTTCTATAATTGGTTTAAGGCTTAATATTTCTCCTATTGTTCCTGATACCTTACCAATTCTTCCACCTTTTTTTAAGTATTCTAATGTATTAAGTGTAAAATAGCATTGAACCTTAGGTCTTAGGGTTGGTAATATAGATACGATTTCTTCAAATGTTTTTCCTTCTTCAACTAGTTTTGCAGCCTCAATAACTAAGCAACCTTCTGCCATTGTTAAAGTTTTTGTATCAAATACAAATGAAGTTAATTTAGGATGGTCTTCAAGTACTAACCTAATAGAATTACTAGTACCAGAAAGGGCACTAGAAATATTTATGGATATAACATGAGTGTATCCTTCCTTTTCAAATTCATCTAATATCTCATTTATTCTTTCTACATTTGGTAAAGAAGTTGTAGGAATCTCCTTGTGTAAAGAAGAGTATACTTCTTCAGGACTTATATCAACTTTATCCTCATATTCTTTACCTGAATATATTATTCTAAAAGGTGCAACTTTTATATTATATTTTTCTATAATGTCATTTGTTATATCTGAAGCACTATCTGTAATTATACCTATCTTTTGCATATAAAAACCTCCTAATATTTATATAGATAATATATGTAATTTTCTTAAACCTTATCACTATTGATATAGTTAACTATATCAAAAGTGATAAGGTTATTCAATAATAAAATAGGAATTAAAAAACTGTACCAGCATAATAAAAAGTAATATAATTTATATAATACGCTACATAAGTGGAGGAGCTATGAAAAGTGATTTTTTTGTTACTATTTATCTCATTACAGTATTTAGTATTCTAATAGTACAAGCGTTAAAGATAAAAGAGTTAAGGAATAGAATAAATGAATCAGATAGAATAAGAAAAGAAATGTGTATATTAGGTGATAAGATTCAATTAATAAAAACTAAGCAAGAGGTTTATGATTTAATTTTAACAACAGCACTCAATGTTATTCAAAAAGGAAATAAGGGTAGCATATTGATTCAGGAAGAAGATAGATTATTTCATTATAAGACTATAAGGGGATTTAATAGTGATATTAGTTTGAGTCCTTTACCTAAGGAAGAGTTAGCTTTATACAAATATAATGGTTGCAAAGATACTGCTATTTTAAAGTCAAGTTTAGGGCATAAGAACGAGTATATATTAGTTTCTCCAATAAGCTCTGATGGTAAGCTTATAGGGGTTATAAATATATATTCTGGTGAGGGAAGCCATAAATTTACAGAGGAAGATATAAAATTATTAAGATATATAAAGCGTGAGTTCGAAGCAGAAATTAAAAACTTTTTAACGCAAGATAAATTAAAACATATGGCAACTCATGATGAACTAACAGGACTTTATAACAGAAGAAGTTTTAATCAAATATTTGAAGATGAATTAAATGAGGTTAGGAAGAATGGTATAGAAAGTGTTCTTGCAATTATTGACTTAGATAATTTTAAAGTTATAAATGATACATTTGGACACAGAGCTGGTGATGCAGCTTTAGTTAAAATGGCATCTGCAATGAGAAAGTGTCTTGGAGAAAATGATACTTATGCAAGAATGTCAGGGGATGAGTTTGTAATAATATTTAGGAAATCAACTATTGAAGATGTAAAAGAAAAGCTATCTAGAATAAATGATATTCTAGCCATGAGTTCAGAAAATATAAAAATAGGATTTACATATGGATTAGCAACAATAAGTATTGATTCAACTATGAAAAAGAATGAAATATTTTCTTGTGCAGATAGGATGCTATTTATAGAAAAGAGAAAGAAAAAGGTAGGAAGATAGGAAGAATCTCGCAAAAGCGAGATTCTTTTATTTTAATATTTAATGCTAGTTTTATTATCTACAATATGCCAAATAGTTTTACCAGCGGAAAGAGGAAGTTCATTTCCGTTCATATCATATAATTTTGTTTCAGATAGTTCGCTATATTTTCTCCATTTGATATCTAAGATTTTTCCATTACTTAATAGAAGACCATCCCCTTCACCAATTAGGTTTATATCAAGATGCAATCCATCTTCCCCCAACTTTATATCAGTCTTTTGTATTATTACATTGGAGAACTCAAGTGGAGATTCATATGCCATATCCCATGCTTTTTCACCATCCATGTACTTAGTGTAAACATTATTGTTATAAGTGTAGGAAGTATTGTAATGATTATTAATAGTTATTAAAATGTTATCGCATGCTTTATAATCATCCTTCTTGTAATATTCATTGTCAAAGTTAGAGAAGCTTTTAGGTTTTACATTCCAATCATTAGTAGATATAAAACTGCGTATTTTCTCAGATGAGGTATATAGGTTGTGAGGAGCTTTTCTTGTAGAATCTCTCCAAAAGTAATGCTCTTTAGATATCTCGTTTATACTCATTATAGAATTATCTTGTTTAATTTCATTTAATGCATCTAAGGAACCTCCGCAATGGGCAAAAGGTAGCGAGTTTTCTCTAGAAAGTGTTATATAGTAAGGTCTAACACTTCTAACCGGTCCAATTGTAGAGGGTGATTGGCTATGGAATAAAGCCATAAATCTTGGTATACCACCTTCAGCAGAGGTTTCATAAATAATATCTGCTTGTGATAAACCGCTTTGTGGACGAGCAGCTGGTGAGTTTTCTACCATAACCATAAAAGGAGTATTGTTTATAGAAGTTTGATCACATTCTTCTCCTGTATAAGGAAAAGAATATTTGGTTTCCACTACATTAGTAGTATTAACTGCTTCTTTTTTATTGCAACCATAAAGGCAGCTTCCTAGTAAAGTTGTTATTATTATTATAGCTAATCTTTTTCTCATCATTCTCTCCTTAACAAAAATAAAAATAGGTATAGTACTAGTTTATTCATTTATTAGAAAAATAATACAAACAAATAAAAAGTGAAGATAAGTGGACAAATAGTATAGTAAATGAAGGTATTTTGATAAAATTGAAAATTGTGGAATATTGAAGTGTGAGATTTAATAAAGTATAATTATAAAGGTGACAGGCACAATATATTGTATGGAAGGGGAATTGCTAATGCTATATGTAGTTAAGAGAGATGGCAGAACAGTTGAGTTTAATATCGATAAGATATCTAACGCTATAAAGAAGGCAGCTACTGAAGAGGGGGTAAGTTTAAAGACTAGTCAGGTGTTTGACTGTGTGCAAAAGGTTATAAATTACATAGAAATGACAGAGAAAGAAAATATATCTGTAGAAGAAGTTCAAAACTTAGTTGAAAAGGCATTAAGAGATAGTGGCCATGAAAACATTGCTATATCATATTCAACTTATAGAAAAGAGAGAACAAAGGTTAGAGAAATTAAGTCTGATTTAATGAAAGCAATTCAACAAATAGGGTATGAAACAGATAGAGATAATGCCAATGTAGGAAATAATTTTAGTTCTAAACTTTTAAGGATAGCATCTGAATCAAATAAATGGCATACATTAGCTAGTATGCCTAAGAAATTAGCAAAGGCTCATGAAACAGGAGATTTATATTATCACGATTTAGATAGTTATAATTTAACTACAAATTGTCTTCATATTCCTACTAGAGAGGTGTTAGAAAAAGGTTTTAACACAGGATATGGAACAATAAATTCACCTAAAAGAATAGAAACAGCAGCAGAGTTATCATGTATACTTCTACAATCAACGCAAAATGATATGTTTGGAGGTCAATCTCATCCAGATTTTGATAACGATTTAGGTATATTTGTTGAACCAACAAGAAAAGAAATAAAAAAGGAATTAGAGGAATTAGGAGTTCCAAGTGAAAGAATAGAGGGTATATTAGAGAAAAAAGTTACAGAAAGAATACATCAAGCAATGCAAGGTGTTGTGTTTAACCTAAATACTATGCATTCTAGAGCTGGTTCTCAAGTTCCATTTAGTTCTGTTAATATAGGTATTCCTAACAGTGATGATGCAGCTTTAGTGTGTGAAATATTTTTAGAAGAATATGAAAAGGGATTAGGAAAGGGTGAGCAACCTATATTCCCTAATATTATATTTAGAGTAAAAGAGGGAGTTAATAGGGAAGAAGGAGATCCATATTACTATTTATATGAATTAGCTTGCAGAGTAGCAGCTAAAAGGATGAATCCTACTTTTATGAATATTGATGCTGATTTTAATAAGGAATATTATGATAAGGGATATATGCCAGCTACTATGGGATGTAGAACATATCTGATGAAAAATGTTAATGGGGAACCAGGATGTAAAGGAAGAGGAAATATAGCTCCAACAACAATAAACTTACCTAGAATAGGGCTTCAAGCAAAGGGTGATATTGATAAATTCTTTGAATTATTCCAACAGAGAATTGATTTGGCTGAAGAAGCATTAATGCATAGATATGGAATATTAAAGAATCTAAGAGTTAAAGATTTACCTTTTGTTGCAGGACAGCATCTAATGAAAGGTTCAGAAGGGCTTAATGAAGAAGATTCTATAGAGCCAATATTAAAACAAGGAACTTGGGGAATTGGATTTATAGGTTTAGCAGAGACTTTAGTAGCTTTAACAGGAAAACATCATGGGGAAGACCCAACTTCGAGGGAACTTGGTGAGAAGATAATTACATTCCTTAGAAGTAATATAGATAGATTAACTGAAAAAACTCATCTTAACTGGAGTTGTTATGCTACACCAGCAGAAGGACTTTCAGGAAAGTTTATAAAACAAGACCAAAAGATGTTTGGGATTTTAAAGGGAATTACAGATAAAGAATATTATACAAATAGTTATCATATACCTGTTGGTTTCCCAATATCAATTAAAGATAAAATTGATATTGAAGCACCTTACCATAAGCTTTGTAATGGAGGCCATATCAGTTATATAGAGGTAGATGATAATCCCACAGGAGATACAATAAAAGATATAATTGATTATGCATATAAAAATACTAATATAAGTTATCTTGGTGTTAATTTTCATATAAGGTATTGCAAGGATTGTGGAGAAACTTTGCATAACCACGAGTGTGCATGTCCTAAATGTGGAAGTAATGACATACAAGGAATTTCAAGAGTAACAGGATATCTAAGCTTAGATGAAAGATTTGGATCTGGAAAGTCGCATGAAAGAGATGATAGAATAACCCATACAGAATCACACGAGTCCACATATAAGTAGGAAAAGGATGCAATTAAGTTGCATCCTTTTTTATTTGCATAGTGCAATTTTTATAATAAATCTTGCAATAATTAGTAGTATTTTAGTGATAATTTAAAAATATATATAAAATATTGAATTGAAACTATACAAAACTTGCAAAAATCTTTGTTTTTCTATTGTTAATAATAATTTGGTGTGATAGAATAAAATGGTAAAATAGTAAATTGCTATATCCACTGATTTTTTGGGGCTTCATATAGATAATCGAAAGGATATAACAAAGAAATAAGAAAAGGGGGATATTATGCCAGTAAAAGATTTAAAAAATGGAAGACAAATTTATGTGGTAGATACAACTCTTAGAGATGGAGAGCAAACTGCCGGTGTTGTATTTGCTAATGAAGAAAAGTTAGCAATAGCAACAATGTTAAGCGACTTAGGAGTAGACCAATTAGAAGTAGGTATACCAACTATGGGTGGAGATGAAAAAGACGCAATTAAATCCATAGTAAAGAGAAATCTAAAAAGCAGTATAATGGCTTGGAATAGAGCTGTCATATCTGATATAAAAGAGTCTATAGATTGTGGAGTAGATGCTGTAGCTATATCAATATCAGTTTCAGATATTCATATTAAGAATAAGTTAAAGACATCAAGAGAATGGGTACTTGAAAATATGGTTAAGTCTGTAGAATATGCTAAGAAAAATGGATTGTATGTATCCGTTAATGGTGAAGATGCATCAAGAGCTGATAGAGAGTTTTTAATTAAGTTTATGAAGGCTGCAAAGGAAGTTGGTGCAGATAGATTTAGATATTGTGATACAGTTGGGGTAATGGGGCCATTCCAAATAGAAGAAGAAATTAAAGCGCTATATGACAATGCTAAGCTAGATATTGAGATGCATACTCATAATGATTTTGGTATGGCAACTGCAAATGCCATAGCAGGATTAAGAGGTGGCGCTAATCATGTAGGCGTAACAGTTAATGGATTAGGAGAAAGAGCAGGAAATGCAGCTCTTGAAGAAGTGGTTATGGCATTGAAGTTTGTTTATGGCTGCGATGTGGACATGGATACTACAATGTTTAGGGAAATCTCTGAATATGTTTCTAAGGCATCAGGTAGGGTATTACCTATTTGGAAGGCTATAGTAGGAACAAATATGTTTGCTCATGAATCAGGTATTCATGCAGATGGGGCACTAAAGAATCCTAAGAATTATGAAGCTTTTGATCCAAGTGTAGTTGGTCTTGAAAGACAAATAGTAATAGGAAAACATTCAGGTAAGGCAGCTATAGTAAATAAGTTTAAAGAATATAATATAGAACTTACTAATGAAGAAGCTTCAGCTATATTAGAAATGGTTAGATCAACTTCTGTTAGATTAAAGAGAAGTTTATTTGATAAAGAGATTGTTGGGTTATATAAAGAATATAAAAGGCAATTAACAGAAAAAGCTAACTAAATTGCAATAAGCACTAAGGGGGAATTAAGATGGGCGATAATTTAGTATATAAAATATTAAAAAGTCATATTGTTGAAGGTGAGTTAAAGGCAGGAGAACCAATAGCAATTAAAATAGATCAAACTTTAACTCAAGATTCAACAGGAACAATGGCATACTTACAATTAGAAGCAATGGGGATTGATAGAGTAAAAACTAAGAGATCAGTAGCTTTTGTAGATCATAATATGTTACAACAAGGATTTGAAAATGCTGATGATCACAAGTTTATACAAACAGTAGCTTCAAAATATGGTGTGTATTTTTCTAAACCAGGTAATGGAATATGTCACCAAGTATTTTTAGAAAGATTTTCAACACCATCAGAGACGTTAATTGGATCTGATAGCCATACTCCAACCGCTGGTGGAGTTGGTATGCTAGCTATGGGTGCTGGTGGATTAGATGTTGCTTTAGCTATGGGGGGAGGAGCTTATAATATAAATACTCCTAAAGTAGTTAAGGTTAATTTAGAAGGTAAATTAAATAAGATGGTAGCATCTAAGGATATAATATTAGAAGTATTAAGAAAGTTAACTGTAAAAGGTGGAGTTGGAAAGGTATTTGAATATGCTGGTGAAGGTGTTAAGTCACTATCAGTTCCACAAAGAGCTACTATAACAAATATGGGAGCTGAATTAGGAGCAACAACTTCTATTTTCCCAAGTGATGAAAGAACTTTAGAGTTTTTTAAGGCTCAAGGAAGAGAAGAGGATTGGATAGAATTCAAGCCTGATGCAGATGCATTATATGATGAGGAAATAACTATAAACTTAGATGAATTAGTACCGCTAGCTGCAGGTCCTCATAGTCCAGATAATGTTAAAGAAGTAAAAGAATTTGGAAAGATAAAGGTGGACCAAGTAGCAATTGGTAGCTGTACAAATTCCTCATATGAGGATTTAATGAAGGTTGCTAAAATACTAAAGGGAAGAAAGGTTAATCCTAATGTAAGTTTGGTAATAGCTCCTGGATCAAGACAAGTTATGGAGATGATAGCTAGAAATGGGGCATTAGCTGATATTATTAGTGCAGGTGCAAGAATATTAGAAAACTCTTGTGGTCCTTGCATAGGTATGGGACAAGCGCCATCAACAAATGCAGTCTCTTTAAGAACTTTTAATAGAAACTTCTATGGTAGAAGTGGAACCCTATCTGCCAAGGTGTTTTTAGTAAGTCCTGAAACAGCAGCAGTATCTGCAATAACAGGAGTTTTAACAGATCCAACTGAATTAGATGTAGATTTAACAATAGATATGCCTGAAAGATTTTTAATAGATGATTCAATGATATTAGCGCCTGCACCAACAAATGCAGAGGTTGATGTTGTAAGAGGACCAAATATAAAACCATTCCCAGTAAATAAGCAATTAGGGGATAGTATTGAAGGTAAGGTATTAATAAAGGTTGAGGATAATATAACAACAGATCATATAATGCCTTCAAATGCAAAGCTTCTTCCATTTAGATCTAATATTCCATATCTTTCAGAATTTTGTTTTAACACAGTAGATATAGAGTTCCCTAAGAGGGCTAAGGAATATAACGGTGGTTTCATAATTGCAGGTGATAATTATGGACAAGGTTCTTCTAGAGAACATGCTGCATTAGCTCCATTATATCTTGGAGTAAAAGCTGTAATTGCTAAATCATTTGCTAGAATTCATAAAGCTAACTTAATTAATAATGGTATAATTCCTATGGAATTTAAAGAAGAAAGTGATTATAATAGCATAGATTTAGTTGATGATTTAGTTATTGATAATGTAAAGCGCTCTTTAGAAACTGGAACTGTTAAGGTTAAAAATGTTACTAAAGGAATAGAATTTGAAGTTACAGTTAATTTAACAGAAAAAGAAATTGATGTAATTAATGTAGGTGGAAGACTTAATTACGTAAAACATAGCAATTAGTATAATTTTTAATGACTATTGATATTGATACATCCCTTCTCAAATAGACAAGGGATGTATCATATATTCAATGGTCTTTTATTTTTATATAGTTGATAGAGGGAGTCTTCAACAAACAAGTTGGGATAAGGTTATAATATCAAAATATATTTCCGTGAAGGTGGCACATAAGATAGGTATAAATGGTGCATATAATCATGATGTAACTGTTGTATATGCGAACAGACCATATATAAATCTATTATGACCAAGGGAGGGGAGTGATGAGTTCATTCCGCAATTATCTAAGAAAATCTATGATCAAGTAATTAGCTTATAAATATAGTGAAATTTTTACTCTTGTCTTTATTTGTAATATTATATATGATGAAATAACAAACTATTAGATAAGAATGAAGAGAGGTACAAGAGAAATGTTATATTTAGATGAGGCAAATAGATGCTTGTCATGCAAGAATCCAAGATGTAAGCAACATTGTCCTATAAGCACACCAATTCCAGAAGTAATAGGGCTTTATAAGGAAGGAAAGTTAAAGGAAGCAGGAGAAGTTCTATTTAAAAATAATCCATTATCTTTAGTATGTTCAATAGTATGTCCTCATGAAGATCAGTGTAGAGGATATTGTATAAAAGGTATTAAAGATGAACCAGTAAGATTTCATGATATAGAAACAGAAATTTCTACTAAATATTTAGAAGAAATGGAGATAGAAAATACTCCTAAGACAAAGGATAGAGTTGCTATAGTCGGTGGAGGTCCTGCTGGAATAACAATAGCATTTATACTTTCGCAAAAAGGATATAAAGTAACTTTATTTGATGCTCATGAAAAGATTGGTGGAGTTTTAAGGTATGGAATTCCTGAATATAGATTGCCAAATAAAATGATAGATAAAATTGAAGAGAGACTTTTAGATTCAGGTGTAGTAATAAGACCAAATACTTTAATTGGTCCTGTTATAACTATTGATAAACTATTTAGTGATGGATATAAAGCTATATTTATTGGAACAGGAGTATGGAACCCAAAAACTTTAAATATAAAAGGTGAAACATTAGGAAATGTTCATTATGCAATAGATTATTTAAAGTCTCCAAATGTATATAGGCTAGGAAAAAGAGTAGCTGTAATAGGGGCAGGAAATGTAGCTATGGATGCTGCTAGAGTTGCCAAAAGAAATGGTGCTGATGAAGTATATATCCTTTATAGAAAAGGTGAAGAGGATATGCCAGCAACAGGTGATGAAATAAGAGAAGCTAAAGAAGATGATATTAAGTTTAAACATTTTGTAGCTCCTTTAGAGATAACTGAAGAAGGAGTTAAATTAGTTAGAACTGAAAATGTTAAAGGTGAAGATGGAAGAGTACAAACTAAGATATTGGAAGATGAAGAGGAATTCTTTGAGTGTGACTCCACAATAATAGCTGTAAGTCAAGCACCTAAGAATAATATAGTTCCTCATACAGAAAGCTTAGAGACAAATAAATGGGGACTATTAGTAACTGATGAACAAGGGCACACAACTAGAGAGGGTGTATTTGGATCAGGAGATGTAGTAACTGGAGCTAAAACTGTTGTTGAAGCTGTAGCAAATGCAAAGATTGTTGCTAATGCTATAGAAGAGTATTGTACAAAAAATTAGTTTTATAAAAGATTAGAAGGAATTTTACATATGTAAGATTTCCTTCTTTTTTTGTTGTGATAAAATAGTAGTGTATACAAAAAATAGAAAATGGGGGCTGAAAATGAATAAGGAAGAAATTATTAAATTAAATTTAAATTCTCTTTGTGTGTATAAGGGGATATTTGAAGAGAAAGTTGGGGATAAATTTAGGAAGCTTGTTGATAAGTTGTGTGATAACTCTAAGATTGAGGAGTGTGTAAAGGCATATAATGAATTTACATTTGAGTTATTTAAGGTTAATAGGACATTATCATTTAAGGAAGTTATAATAGATGAAATGTTATTAAGCTCAAATCCATTTAATCAATCCTTAAGTAATTTTGGAGAGGTACCTAGTTTTACTGAAGATGGCATATTTAATGAACTGAATTTGTTGTGTGACATAGCAAAGGTTACTAGCAATGATATTAAGAGTATCTTATTAAATAAATTTGATTCAGTAAGTACTATAAATTCGCTTATAGGATGGAATTTAAATGAAGATAAGTACATAGCAAAAACAGAAATGGATATAGAAAGATTAAAGCATATTCTAATGTGTGAAAATAATTGGGGTAATAAAATAGATAAGATAAAAAACTTTCATATAAAGAATGGAACAGGAAGAAGCACAGCTTATAAAGCCTTTGTTTGGGAAAGGTTTAATGATGATAATGAAGGGCACTTAAGAGAAATTTTAGAGCCTGACCCAATAAATATATCTGATTTAATAGGTTATGAAACTCAAAAGAAGGAAATAATCGATAATACAAAGAGTTTTTTAAAGGGTCTTCCTGCAAATAATTTATTATTGTATGGAGCTAGGGGAACCGGAAAATCATCCACAGTAAAAGCTGTACTTAACGAATTTTATATGGATGGATTAAGGTTAATAGAAGTTGATAAAGATCAATTAAGAGATTTTACTAGAATCATTAGGTTGTTAAAAGATAAGAAGCAAAAGTTTATTATTTTTGTTGATGATTTAGTTTTTGATGAAAATGAAGATAGCTACTCTGCTTTAAAGACAATATTAGAAGGAAGAGTAGAAAATAAACCTGATAATATAATAATTTATGCTACAACTAATAGGAGACATTTAATTGTTGAAAAGTTTGCTGATAGGGAAGAGATAAACTCAAAGGATACTATGGAAGAAAAGTTATCTCTATCAGATAGATTTGGTATTACAATTAGTTTCTTTACTCCTGACCAAAAAGAGTTTTTAAAGATTATAGATGGTCTAGTAGCTCTTAGAGGATTGGATGTAGATAAGGAATATGTACATAGAGAAGCCCTAAAGTGGGAAAAGTGGCACAATGGTAGGTCACCAAGATCCGCTACACAATTTATAGATTGGCTAGAAGGATATTTATTTAAATAGATATTGTATGACTATAATTGGTGATATAATATATGTAGAAATATCTATAGAGAGAAGGGGTTTCAGTGGGCAATACCATAAGATTAGCTGGGATAGCATATGAAAGTTTGGTAAATGGGCCTGGAATGAGGAGAGTATTCTTTTCCCAAGGATGTAAGCATAATTGTAAGGGATGTTTCAATCCTGATACTCATAGCTTTGATGGTGGAGAAGAAAAAGACATGGATGAATTAATAAAAGATGTTCTAAGTAATCCAATGATAAAAGGTGTTACATTTAGTGGTGGAGATCCTTTTGAAAGACCAGGAGAGTTTGCATACATGGGTGAAGCTTTTAAGAAGAATGGTCTAAATATATGGAGCTATACAGGATATACCTATGAGTTCATAGTAAGCCATTTTAATGAAAAGCCAGAATGGAGAAGGTTAATTAATACTTTAGATGTATTAGTTGATGGAGAATTTCAGCAAGATAAAAAAGAGGAAGGGTTATTGTTTAAGGGGTCTTCAAATCAAAGAATTATAGATGTTAAAGAGAGCTTAAAGAGAAATCAGGTAGTAATTTGGGAATCATAAAGGTATAGTACTAGAGAGGAGATAGTGGTCAATGAAAAAGAAATTAATAAGTATGATATTAGTGGGATTATCATTAACATTAGTAGGATGTGGGGATAAAAGTACACTTACAGAGGATAAGGTAAATATATCTGCGGATAAAGAAGTAAGTGAAGATGGGAATTATGTAGTTGTAGTAGAATTATGTGAGGGAGTAAAATCTGTAGACTATACACTAACAGAAAATGGTCAGTTAGTATCTTCTAAAGAGGATGTTGATGAAGGGTTAAAAGAAAATATAATGTCAAACAAGGTAAAGGGTGAGTATGAATATGTACTAACAGTTAAAGACGATGAAGGAAATACTGTTACAAAGGAGTTAGCTGTTAAGGTAGATGATAGTTTAGCTGCATCAGCTACTTTGTCAGATAGTAGTATAGTTGAATGGTCTGGAGATGGTATAGAATATGCTGTGGGTGATAAAGTAAGCTATAGTGATAAAAAGTATAAATGCTTACAAGGACATACATCTCAAGATGATTGGAATCCAGTAAGTGCAGCTAGTCTTTGGAAGGAAATAAAATAGTAAATTATACATATTATGAGGATACTAAAAGTATCCTCTTTTTTATTGTCTAGATTAGTTGGAAAAATTTAATTTGCTATAATTTTATCTTTATACAATCTTAATGCTAGTGCTAATAACTCTAACACTATCTTTATATCTTTTTATCTATAATTAACCTCGTAAGAGAGGAGGATGATCTCGTGGGAATTATTATTAACTTTATAGGTATAGTAGCTTTAGTGCTATTTATATATCTTTTTTACATTTTATTAAAGGGGGATAATGAATAATGAACGCAGTATTACAATATGGCCTATACTTAGTTATTCTAATGGTATTAGCAATTCCACTTGGAAAATATATAAGCAAAGTTATGGATGGAGAAAAAGTATTTTTATCTAAAGTATTAGTACCTGTAGAAAATTTTATATATAAAATAATGAGAATAGATAAGAAAGAAGATATGACATGGAAGAAGTATGCTGTATCAGTAGTTTCATTTAGTATATTTGGATTTATAATTTTATTCTTATTAAATATGTTACAGGGAGTTTTGCCACTTAATCCAGAAGGCGTTGATGGCACAACAGCTCACTTGGCATTTAATACAACATCAAGCTTTGTAACTAATACAAACTGGCAAGCCTATTCAGGTGAAAGTGGGTTAAGTTATCTAACTCAAATGCTAGGCTTAACTGTTCAAAACTTTGTATCAGCAGCAACTGGTATTGCAGTACTATTTGCTTTAATTAGAGGTTTTACAAGAGTTAAAGAAAAGGGAATCGGAAGTTTCTGGGTGGACCTAACTAGAAGTATACTATATGTTTTAATACCGCTTTCGATAGTTGTTACCCTTGGATTAGCATCCCAAGGAGTAGTTCAAAATCTTAATTCTTATGAAGAGGTACAATTAGTACAACCAATAGAGTTAGAAGATGGAACTGTAATTACTAAGCAAGTAATACCACAAGGTCCTGCAGCTAGCCAAATAGCTATAAAACAATTGGGTACAAATGGAGGAGGATTCTTTGGAGTTAACTCAGCACATCCATTAGAAAATCCAACAATATTTTCTAATATGTTAGAGATGATTTCATTGCTTCTAATACCAGCAGCTTTATGTTTTTCATTTGGTAGAAGTATAAAAGATAAAAAACAAGGAAGAGCAATATTTTTAGCAATGTTTATTATGTTGGTTGCAGCACTTTCTATTGTTGCGGTAAGTGAAGCCAACGCAACACCTCAGCTTGCTCAATCGGGGAAGGTTGACGTTTCAACGGTAGGACAAGCTGGTGGAAATATGGAAGGAAAAGAAAGCAGGTTTGGTATTGTAACTTCAAGTACTTGGGCTACATTTACTACAGCTGCTTCAAATGGATCAGTTAATTCAATGCATGATAGTTATACTCCGTTAGGAGGTATGATAACAATGCTTCAAATGCAACTTGGAGAAGTTATATTTGGAGGAGTTGGATGTGGTTTATATGGTATGCTTGCATTTGCTATAGTAGCAGTATTTATTGCAGGTCTTATGGTAGGTAGGACACCAGAGTATCTAGGAAAGAAGATAGAGCCTTATGAAATGAAGATGGCAATGTTAGTTTGCCTTGCTACACCAATAGCGATACTTGTTAGTAGTGGAATAGCTTCATTAATTCCTGAAGTAGCAGAAAGTTTGAATAATGGAGGAGCTCATGGATTTTCTGAGATGCTTTATGCTTATTCATCTGCAGGAGGAAATAATGGATCAGCATTTGCTGGATTTGGGGCTAATACACCATTTATAAATATAACAATAGGTATTGTAATGTTATTTGCTAGATTTGTACCATTAATTGGGACACTTGCAATTGCAGGTTCATTGGTTCAAAAGAAGAAAGTAGCAGTTAGTGTAGGAACATTATCAACTCATAATGCTTTGTTTATAGGATTATTAATATTTGTAGTTCTTTTAGTTGGAGCATTAAGTTTTTTCCCTGCGCTTGCGTTAGGTCCAATAGCAGAGTTCTTTCAAATGATTGCGTAGAAGGAGGGAGTAAGATATGAAGAAAGAAAAATCCCTAGTTAATAAAAGTATGATGAAAAGAGCTATTAAGGATTCATTTATTAAGTTAAATCCTAAAGTTCAAATTCAAAATCCAGTAATGTTTATAGTTTATATAGCTTCAATATTATCATCAATATTATATATTATATCTTTATTTGGAATAAAAGATAATTCGCCTAGTTTTATATTAGGAATTGCAATATTACTTTGGTTTACTGTTATCTTTGCTAACTTTGCAGAAGCTATAGCAGAAGGTAGGGGGAAGGCTCAAGCAGATTCCTTACGTGCTTCAAAAAAGGATGTTGTAGCTAGTAAGATAGCTTCTATTACTGATAAATCTAAAGTTACTAAAGTTAATTCATCAGAATTAAGAAAAGGTGATTTAATTATTGTTCATGCTGGAGAACAAATTCCAGCAGATGGTGATGTTATAGAAGGAGCAGCATCAGTAGATGAAAGTGCAATTACAGGTGAATCTGCACCAGTAATTCGTGAAAGTGGAGGGGATAGAAGTGCAGTAACTGGCGGTACGACTGTTACATCAGATTGGATTGTTATTAAGGTTAGTAATGATCCAGGTGAAAGTTTTATGGATAAAATGATAGCTATGGTGGAAGGAGCAGCTAGAAAGAAAACTCCTAATGAAATAGCCCTTCAAATATTACTTGTTGCATTAACAATTATATTTTTAACTGTAACTGTTTCGTTATATTCTTATTCAAAGTTCTCCTTTGTTCAAGCAGGTGTAGAAAATAATACTTCTGTAACAGTGTTACTAGCATTATTAGTATGTTTAGCACCAACAACAATAGGGGCATTGCTATCAGCTATAGGTATTGCAGGAATGAGTAGATTAAATCAAGCCAATGTTTTAGCTATGAGTGGGAGAGCAATAGAGGCTGCTGGAGATGTTGATATTTTAATGTTAGATAAGACAGGAACTATTACATTAGGTAATAGGCAAGCTAGTGAGTTTGTACCTGTTGATGGTATTGATAAAAGAGAATTAGCTGATGCAGCTCAATTAGCATCATTAGCAGATGAAACACCAGAAGGAAGAAGTATAGTTATATTAGCTAAAGAAAAATTTGGAATTAGAGAACGTAATATGACTGAATTAAAAGCTACATTCATACCATTTACAGCTAAAACAAGAATGAGTGGAGTAGATTTCTCTGGAAATGAAGTAAGAAAAGGTGCTGCAGATGCAATTAAGAGATATGTAGAAGAAAAAGGCGGATCATTCTCTAAGGAATGTGATGAAGAAGTAAGAAAAATAGCTAATGTTGGAGGTACTCCATTAGTTGTAGCTAAAAATGGTAGGGTATTAGGAATAGTACATTTAAAAGATATAGTTAAGAAGGGGGTTAAAGAAAAGTTTGCAGATTTAAGAAAGATGGGAATTAAAACAATAATGATTACAGGTGATAACCCCCTTACAGCGGCAGCAATAGCAGCTGAGGCAGGAGTTGATGATTTTTTAGCTGAAGCTACTCCAGAAGGAAAACTTAATATGATTAAAGATTTCCAAAAGCAAGGTCATTTAGTAGCCATGACTGGTGATGGAACAAATGATGCACCAGCATTAGCACAAGCTGATGTGGCAGTTGCTATGAATACTGGTACTCAAGCTGCTAAAGAAGCAGGAAATATGGTGGATTTGGACTCATCTCCAACTAAGCTAATTGATATTGTTCGTATAGGTAAGCAGTTACTTATGACTAGAGGTGCTCTAACTACTTTTAGTATTGCAAATGATATTGCTAAATACTTTGCAATAATACCACCGTTATTTATTGGACTTTATCCTCAATTAGATAAATTAAACATAATGAGATTAGCAAGTCCAGAAAGTGCAATCTTCTCTGCTGTTATATATAATGCTTTAATTATAGTAGCCTTAATACCTCTTGCATTAAAGGGTGTTAAATATAGAGAAGTTCCAGCGAGTAAGCTTTTATCAAGAAATTTATTGGTTTATGGAGTTGGAGGAATTATAGCTCCATTTATTGCAATTAAGATTATTGATGTAATTATTACAGTCCTTGGAATAGTATAGGAGGTAGTTATAATGAAGGTAGCAAAAAAGGCTTTTATTTGCATAATAGTGTTTACGGTAATTTGTGGGTTAGTATACCCTTTAGTAATGACAGGAATCTCACAAGTATTATTTAAAGATAAAGCAAATGGTAGTATTATAGAAGTTGATGGAAAGAAGTATGGTAGTGTTTTATTAGCGCAACAATTTACAGGTGATGAATATTTATGGGGGCGTATAATGAATATTGATACAGAAACTTTTACTGATGATGATGGAAACGCGTTAATGTATGCAACTCCATCAAATTTAAGTCCAGCAAGTGAAGAATATGAAGCGCTTGTAAAAGAAAGAGTTGAAAGGATTAGAAAGACTAATCCAACTGTGAAAGAAGAGGCTATTCCTGTTGATTTAGTAACATGTTCAGGTAGTGGATTAGATCCTCATATATCAGTTGCTGCTGCTCAATATCAAGTTGAGAGAATAGCTAAAGCACGTAATTTAGATACTGAAGAAGTAGAAGAAATAATTGATAAATATACTAAAGGAAGAATGCTTGGGATATTTGGTGAAGAAGTGGTTAATGTTTTAGAAGTTAATCTTGCTTTAGATGGAATATTAGAATAGAGAGGTATAGATTATATGGGAGAAGTTCGGCCAAATCCTGAAACCTTATTAAGGAAGGTTAATAACTCTGAGCTACAAGATAAAAGAGGAAAGTTAAAAATATTTTTTGGTTATGCAGCAGGTGTTGGAAAAACATATGCAATGCTAGATTCTGCTCATGCAGCTAAAAAATCAGGTATAGATGTAGTTGTTGGGTATGTTGAACCTCATACTAGGCCTGAGACATTGGCTTTATTAGAAGGGTTGGAATTACTTCCAACCCTAAAAGTTGATTATAGAAATATAAAGTTGAATGAGTTTGATTTAGACGGAGCATTAAAAAGAAATCCTAAGCTTGTTATTGTTGATGAGTTAGCGCATACAAATGCAAAAGGATTAAGGCATAAAAAAAGATATAGTGATATTGAAGAATTATTGGATGCAGGAATTGATGTTTATACTACAGTTAACGTTCAACATATAGAAAGTCTAAATGATATAGTTGCATCAATTACTCACATAACAGTGAAAGAAAGAGTCCCAGATAGAATATTTAATGAGGCATTTCAGGTAGAACTTATAGATATAGATCCTTCAGATTTAATAAATAGATTAAATGAAGGAAAAATATATAGCAATATGCAAGCAAAAAGAGCTTTAAATAACTTTTTTATTAGAGAGAATTTAGCTGCCCTTCGTGAGATAGCATTAAGGCAAACAGCAGATAGAGTTAATAAAGAGGTAAGTATAAATAAGGTTTGTGGAGAAAATGTTTATCATACAAATGAACATATATTAGTATGTTTAAGTTCCTCTCCATCTAATTCAAAAGTTATTAGAACAGCTGCAAGAATGGCAGAAGCTTTTCATGGGAAATTTACAGCTTTGTTTGTAGAAACCACTTATTCAAAAGAGTTAGGTTCAAAGAATATAGAGAGACTTAGAAATAATTTAAAATTAGCAGAAGATTTAGGAGCAGTTATAGAAACTGTTTATGGAGATGATGTTCCTTATCAAGTTGCAGAATTCTCTAAAGTAAGTGGAATATCAAAAATTATTATTGGGAGAAGCGAAAGAAGAAGAAATATATTCGCAAGTAAAATTGGAGTTGTAGATAGGCTTATAGAATTAGCTCCAGATATAGATATATATGTGATTCCAGATAAAGAATCCCGTCTATATAATCCAAAAAGAAAATATATAAAGCAGATAGAATTATCAGCAATAGATACGTTAAAGACTGCAGTAGTATTAACATTCTGTGCAATGTTAGGACAGTTGTTTTTTAAAGCAGGATTTGGAGAAGCCAATATTATTACAATATTTATACTTGGTGTTCTTGTTATTTCTAATCAAACAAGAGGAAGATTTTATGGTGCTATTTCATCATTTATAGGAGTAATGAGTTTTAACTTTTTATTTACAGAACCAAGATTTACTTTTAATGCCGATGATCCAGGTTATATAGTTACATTCTTTATAATGCTTATAGCGGCATTTGTTACGAGTACATTGACGACTAAAGTAAAATCTCAAGCTAATTTATCTGCAATAATAGCATACAGGACTAATGTATTATTGGATTTAAGTAGAGATTTAGAAAGGTGCAATGATATAGATAGCATTATATTATGTGCGCAAGAGAAGATATATAAGTTACTTAAAGAACCAGTAGTTATTTATACAGTAGAGGATGAAAAAATAAGTAAAGTTTATAATTATAAAGATGAAGATGGAATAGAATTAGAAGAAAAGTTTATAGGGGTAGATGAACAAGCTGTTGTTAGTTGGGTAATAAAGAATAAGAGAAGAGCAGGAGCTAATACAGATACTCTTCCAGGAGCAAAGCTAATGTATACTCCCTTAGTTGGAGAGAAAAAAGTAATGGCAGTTGTAGGAATTGTTATTAACTCAGATAAGAGAATAGACAGTGGTGAAAAATCATTGTTTGCTGCATTATTAAATCAGATATCATTTGCGATAGAAAAGTTTTTATTAAATGAATCACAAAAAAAAGTGTTGATGCAAGCAGAAAATGAGAGATTTAGAGCAAATCTTTTAAGAGCAGTATCTCATGATTTAAGAACACCTCTCACAAGTATATCAGGAAGTGCAAATTCCATATTATCTAACAGTTTTGATGAAGAAACAAAGAGAAAATTAATTTTGGATATATATGATGACTCTTTATGGTTAATTAATTTAGTAGAAAATTTATTGTCAGTATCAAGAATAGATAATGGAAATGTAAATTTACGAACTGAGCCTCAACTTGTGGAGGAAATAATAAATGAGGCATTACAACATGCTAATAGAAGGTTAGTTGAATATAAGATTAATGTAAATTTACAAAATGAACTATTAATGGTTAATGTAGATGTTAGATTAATAGTTCAAGTTGTAATAAATATAGTAGATAATGCTATAAAGTACACAGATGAAGGTTCAGAAATAACTATAAATGCATTTGTAAGAGGTAAAAAGGTAGTAATAGAAGTAGCTGATAATGGAAGTGGAATAAGTGAGCAAGATAAGAAATGTATCTTTGATATGTTCTTTACTGTGAATGGAAATAGAGGAGATAGCAGAAGGGGCTTAGGTTTAGGGTTAGCACTGTGTAAATCTATAATAAATGCACATGGAGGAAAAATATATGTTAAGGATAATAAACCGAAAGGAACGATAATGGGGTTCACATTAGATTTAGTGGAGGTAAGGAATAATGAAGACATCAATTTTAGTAGTAGAGGATGATAAGGCAATAAGAAACTTTATTAGTGCTACACTAGAAGTACATTCTTATGATTGCTATACAGCAGAAAATGGCGAACAAGCTATTTTGTTAGCTACATCTAAAAGGCCAGATATAATAATTTTAGATTTAGGATTACCTGATATCGATGGAGGAGAGATTATAAAAAAGGTTAGAATGTGGTCAAACTGTCCAATAATTGTAGTAAGTGCTAGAAGCGAGGATAAAGATAAGATTGAGGCATTAGACTCAGGTGCTGATGATTACCTAACTAAGCCTTTTAGTGTTGATGAACTTTTAGCAAGAATTAGAGTTGCTATAAGAAAAATGAATTATGATAATACAAAAAATAACGAAAGTACAGAATTTATTAATGGAGGATTAAAAGTAGATTATGTATCAGGCTGTGTTTTTGTAGATGGAGAGGAGACTCATTTAACGCCTATAGAATTTAAGCTTATCTGTTTATTAGCTAAAAATGTAGGAAAAGTTCTTACTCATAAATACATATTAAAAGAGATATGGCAAAGTTCATTAGATAGTGATATACCGTCATTAAGAGTTTTTATGGCTACATTAAGAAAGAAGATTGAGAAAGGCAAAGAAACAGGAAGCTATATCCAGACTCATATTGGAGTAGGTTACAGATTAGTAAGACTTCAGGATGGGGAATAAATTAGAGGATGAAAAGTATAAAATCAAAAATATATTTAATTTTAGTTGGGTTTATTTTTTAACTATTATAAATAGTCTTGTACTTATTAATTATTATAATAAGATTTAAAAGTTGATTTGGGATAATAAAAAGGTACCTATATAAGGTACCTTTTCTATATTAGAAATCAGATTGTCCTGTAGTTCTTGGGAATGGTATAACGTCTCTTATATTGCTCATACCAGTGATGTACATGATTAGTCTTTCAAATCCAAGACCAAAACCAGCATGTTTAGTTTCTCCATATTTTCTAAGTTCTAAATACCACCAGTAATCTTCTTCATTAAGACCTAATTCAGCCATTCTGCTCTTTAAAACATCAAGTCTTTCTTCTCTTTGACTTCCTCCAATGATTTCACCTATTCCAGGAACTAAACAGTCAGTTGCTGCAACAGTTTTTCCATCATCATTTAATCTCATGTAGAATGCTTTAATGTCTTTTGGGTAATCAGTAACGAATACTGGCTTCTTAAAGTATTCTTCAGTTAAATATCTTTCATGTTCAGTTTGAAGGTCTATACCCCATTCTACGTCATATTCAAAAGCTTTGCCGCAGCTTTTTAATATTTCAACAGCTTCTGTATAAGTAACTTTACCGAAGTCTGAAGAAACTACATGGTTAAGTCTTTCTAATAATCCCTTATCAACAAATTGATTAAAGAATGCCATTTCTTCTGGACATTCATCCATAACATACTTGATTACATACTTTAACATATCTTCTGCAAGTTCCATATCATCTTGTAAATCTGCAAAAGCTATTTCAGGTTCTACCATCCAGAATTCAGCAGCATGTCTTGCTGTGTTTGAGTTTTCAGCTCTAAATGTAGGACCAAAAGTATAAACATTTCTAAATGCAAGAGCAAAAGTTTCAGCATTTAATTGTCCTGAAACTGTAAGGTTAGTTTCTTTACCAAAGAAATCTTCCTTAAAGTCTATAGCACCTTCTTCAGTTTTTGGGATGTTGTGTAAGTCAAGAGTAGTTACTCTAAACATTTCACCAGCACCTTCACAGTCACTACCTGTTAATATTGGAGTGTTAGTGTAAACAAAACCTTGTTCTTGGAAGAACTTATGAATAGCATAAGCTGCAACTGAACGAACTCTGAATACTGCTGAGAAAGCGTTACTTCTTGGTCTTAAGTGAGCTATTGTTCTTAAATACTCAAAAGTATGTCTTTTCTTTTGTAGTGGGTAATCAGAGTCTGATAAACCTTCAATAATAACTTCCTTTGCATGAATTTCAAATGGTTGCTTAGCTTCAGGAGTTTCAACTAGAGTACCTATAACAGTTATTGATGAACTAATAGGTAACTTAGAAACTTCCTTAAAGTTTTCTAGTTTGTTATCAAAAACTACTTGAATGTTTTTAAAGAATGATCCATCATTAACTTCTATAAAACCAAAAGCATTTGAAGCTCTTAAAGTTCTAATCCATCCTGAAATTGTAATGTCTTTTGATAAATATTCACTTGTGTTTCTATAAAGTGATTTTACTAATGTTGATTTGTTCATTTCATACCTCCCGTTAATATTAATAGTTATTTTATCCTAAAAATAAAAAAACTTTCATCCTATTATCAGGACGAAAGTAAAATTCGCGGTACCACCTAATTTGCTATAAATAGCCACCTCAATAGACACTATATAATGTCTTCCAACTGTAACGTGTTGGCTACGTCTAAGTCTACTTGTTATAAAACTTTCGGTTAGAAACTCGGAGATGTTCTTCATCATTAGGCTTCGTATAAGGCTTACACCATCCCTTATTCGCTAAGACTACTTCCTAAGATTACTCTTCTCGTCATAGTTAATAAAATATAATAACTAGATTTTACAATACTTTTCTAACAAATGCAACTTATCTATCATACATTATTATAGATTATGATTTTGGAGGAATATATGAACCAAGAAAAATTGTTATTAAAGAAGTTTAATAGACTAAATTACTTAAAGGGGGTATTAGTGTCCAGAAGTGAAGAAGACAGAGAAGCTATAATAGAGGAAATAAAAGATATTATAGATGATATTGAGTTAATTATTAATGATTCTAATGAATCTGAAAATAATGAAGAAGTAGCTGGATATAGATCAGGTAAAGAATTTACTCTAGAAGAGTTAGAAGGATTTAATGGAAGGAATGGAAATAGTGCATATGTAGCTGTAGATGGAACTATATATGATGTTACTGAAAGTTCTTTTTGGAGGAGTGGTAATCATTTTGGAGTGCAAGCCGGAAAGGATTTAACTGAGCAGTTCTATTCATGTCACTCCAACAATTTAGAGTCTATGAGAGGTATAAAGATAGTTGGCATACTTAAGTAATAACTAGAGTATAAAAAAGAGTAGTGAACAAAAATTAGATTCATTGCTCTTTTTTGTGTGCTTATTATCCGTTATGGTAAAATATAGGAGAGGTGAGTGGGGTGTTCTTTAGAACTGATTCTAAATTGAAAATTGATGATGATAATTATAGAGTTATTGGGGCAACTACATTTTCAAATATGAATGCTAAAGAAAAATGGGCAGAATATATATTGGAAAATGTAGATGATAATAAAGTATGTTGGCTAGAAGTAAATGAGGATTATAAAGAATACATATTATTTCAAAATAGAGAGTTTTTTAATAAAATTGACCATGATAAATTATTTAGTAATAATTTTATTTTATATAGCTCAGGGACAGCAGAAATAGTGGTTAATACGGGACTTTCTAATAGAAGTAATGGAGATGAAATAAAGTATAGAAGGTTTCAAAATGAGTTTATAGGAAGAGTTATAGAATATAAGGGATGGAATGATGAAGAAGAATATTCAATAGGAGAATTTATAAATGAAAATAGAATAAGTGCACCAACTAATAATGTAAAAACAGATTTTGATGGTTTAAAAGATGAAGATGGAATGTATGATAATATATATGAATTAAATGTTGTAGAAAACTCTGGTGAAGAAAGATTTAGAAAAACTTCATATTTTATCTTTGCTATTTGCCTAGTGCTTATTTTAATATTTCTAGGGATTAAGTTTATTGGAGTAATGAGGGGAGAAACCCTTGATAATGTAGTTAGGTTTGATGAAAGTTTTACCTACAAGACATCCTTAAGTGATGGAGATAACTTAGCTAATGTATATAGGTCATCAGAGATATTAGAAAAAACAAAAGATATTATATTAAATAAGGCTAGTGTAAATTATAAAACTAAAGACATAGAAACTGGCACTATAGTACTTATGAATGATAAAGAATTTTGTATTATTTATACTGGTACCTTAGGAGAGGTATTAATACAAGTAAGCAGTAGAAAATACGATATTAATGCAGGAATCTATGATTCATCTAAAGAAGTTTCTAATTACTATGAAACAATATATTATACAGTAGTTAATGAAGAATAAAGGAAGGTAATTACCTTCCTTTATTCTCGTCCTTCTTCAAAACTTCTTACTAACTCAGCAGGGAAGTTTAACATTTGCATATCTTTTACGATTCTTTTATATTCATAAGAAACGTGTCTTATTTTTCCTTTTATATTACCATCTTTATCGACGTCTAAAATACAATATGTTGAGTCAGGTGACCCTATTTTGGGTTTTCCTACGCTACCGTCATTAACAAATAACTTGCTATTGTATTCCTTTATTGATGGAAGATGTGTATGTGCACAAACTAAAACATCTTCTTCTAAAGAGTTCATAATATTAATTGTGTTATCTGAATCCTCTAAAAGATATTCATTAATAGAATTGTTACTTCCGTGAACAAATTTTATTCTCTTACCATTAAAATCTAGAGTAATATTCGTAGGAAGATTATCTAGATAATATCTATTTTCTGCTCTTAATTCTTCAACAGTCCAAGGAAGAGAGAAAGAGTTAATTGCTGTGTCTCTAATATAAGTGTATGCTCCATCTACTACAGAAGCGTCATAATTACCTTTTATACATAGTATGTTTTTTCTTCTAATCATAGAAACAACTTCATTTGGATGAGGTCCATATCCAACTAAATCTCCAAGGCATATAATAGTGTCTACCTTTTGATCATCTAAGTCCTCCAAAACTCTCATAAGTGCATAAATGTTTCCGTGTATATCTGATATAATTCCTATCTTCATTTAAATTCCTCCAATACACTTTATATATAAGTAATTATAGCATAAAGAAATAGATATTATAATTAATGTGATGTAATATAAGAATAAAGTAATTAATATTTTAGGAGTGAAACAAATGAAAGAAAATAGAGTAAATAAAGTGCTAGAAAAAATGAAAAATGAGGGATTAAAACAAATTTTAGTTTCAGCACCTCCAGCAATGTTTTATTTGACAGGGAAATGGTTTCATCCGGGAGAGAGAATGGTTACTCTTTTACTAAAGACAAATGGAGAACATAAGCTTATAGTTAATAAGTTATTTCCTGTAGAAGAGGAGTTAGGTGTAGATTTAGTTTGGTATGAGGATACAGATAAGCCAGTAGAAATATTAGCATCATTCTTAGATAAAAGTGAAAAGATTGGTGTAGATAAGAACTGGCCAGCTCATTTCTTAATTTCTTTAATGGATATGAATGCTGCAAGTGGATATGTAAATGCCTCTCCAATTATTGATAGATTAAGGATGATTAAAGATGAGGAAGAAAAAGAGTTAATGTTCATATCTTCTGAAAAAAATGATAGAGTAATTGAAAAGTTAATAAGTGAATTAGAAGAAGGAAAAACTGAGAAGTATTATGCAGAACGTGTAAAAGAACTTTATGAAGATGAAGGTGTATTTGAATTCTCCTTTTCACCTATAGTTGCATTTAGTCCTAATGGAGCAGATCCTCATCATGGAACAGATAATACTGTATTGAAAAAAGGTCAAAGTGTAGTAATTGATATTGGGGGAGTATATAAATCTTATTGCTCAGATATGACTAGGACAGTATTCTTTGGATGTGAACCAAGTGAAGAAGATAGAGAAGTTTATGAAGTGGTTAAAAATGCCAATATAAATGCAATATCTATAGTTAAGGAAGGAGTAAAATTTTCTGATATAGATAAAGCTGCGAGAGATTATATAGAATCAAAAGGGTATGGAAAGTATTTTACTCATAGAACTGGTCATAGTATAGGAATAGAGGATCATGATTTTGGTGATGTTAGCTCAGTCAACCATGAAGAAGTAAAAGAGGGAATGATTTTTTCTATAGAACCAGGAATATATATTCCTGGAAGAATAGGAGTAAGAATAGAGGACTTAGTTATGGTTACTAAGGATGGATGTAAAGTTTTAAACTCTGTAACAAAAGATTTATTAGTAATAGAAAAATAGGCTTAAAAGAACTGTATTTACACAGTTCTTTTATTTTATGGAAAAAATGCTTGATAATAAAATTAGGAAGTGTTATGGTTAATTACATAAGCAACTAACCAATGAAGTGCGGAGGTGAAAATATGTTTGAGTTTAATGATGAATTTCCGATTTATATACAAATAGCTAATACCATAGAAGATGGAATTCTAAATGGGATATATGAAGAAGAGGAACAAGTCCCTTCTACAACAGAAATATCTGTGACATATAAAATAAACCCAGCAACTGTAGGAAAGGGATACAACCTATTAGTTGGAGAGAATATTATTTATAAAAAGAGAGGTGTAGGTATGTTTGTTTGTAGTGGGGCAAAAGAGAAGTTAAAGGAAAAAAGAAGAGCAACTTTTTTTGATAATTATGTATCTAAGTTAATAGAAGAAGGAAAAAGATTGGGAATAACAAGTGATGAGGTAATAGAAATGATAAAAGGGGGGCTAAGAAATGAGTAATATTAAAATATCAGGCTTAGTAAAGAAATATGGATCAAATAAGGTCTTAGATAATATAGCTTTAGAATTTGAAGAAGGAAAGATTTATGGGCTTCTAGGGAGAAATGGAGCTGGAAAAACAACCCTTTTAAATTGTATAACAAATAGGGTTTTTTATAATTCCGGGGAAATAATTGTAGACGGAGAAAGCACTATAGAAAATGATGTGGCACTTTCTAAGATATATTTTATGACAGAACGAAATTTATTACCCACTGAATATAAGGTTAAAGATATATTTAAGTGGACAAAAGAATTTTACAAAAACTTTGATATGGATTATGCAAAGGAGTTGAGCAAACTATTTGAGCTAAATATAAATATGAAGTTGAGAAGTTTATCTACAGGATATAATTCAATCTGTAAGATTATTATAACCTTAGCATCTAATGCAGAAGTGCTTATATTTGATGAGCCAGTTTTAGGTTTGGATGCAAATCATAGAGAATTATTTTACTCAGAGTTATTAAAGGTTTATGAAAAAAATGAAAGTACTATAATTATTTCAACTCATATAATTGAAGAAATATCTGACCTTATAGAGGATGTAGTTATTATTAAGGACGGAAAGGTATTAAAGAGTAATTCTGTAGAATCATTAATTTCTGAATGTTATGCGGTATCAGGGAAGAGTGATAAGATTGATGAGTATGTAAAAGATAAAAAGATAATAGCAGAAGAGGTTCTTGGTGGCTTTAAAAAAGTTACTATAGAAGGCAAGAGAAGTGATGAAGATAGTATAAAAGTTAAGGAATTAGATTTAGAAATATCAAAAGTTGAGCTTCAAAAGCTATTTGTAAATTTAACAAGTAAGGGGGAAGTATAGGTGGATAAAGCAAAAAAGGTATGCAAGTATCAAATAGAAACATTTATTAAACCAACTATAATATATTATTTAATATTTATAGCAGTAATAGTTGTATTATCTATATTAGCTAGAAGTAGTGAAGGGAATTTTATGTCCTCAGGTTTAGAATTAAGTACGTGGATTTTTATTTTTGTAATGGCTTTAAATTCATTTAAAAGTCCTTTCTACTTTTCACAGGCTAATAATGTTTCTAGAAAAAGTTTTTATTTAGGAACACTTTTTTACTCCGTTGTAGTTTCATTGGTGATTCCTGTGATAGATATTATAATCAACAGGATCTATAATTTATTTGTAGAGTGTCCAATGAACTATGATATGATTTATGGGAAAGTTAGAGCTACAGCTTTTTTAGAAGGTGTAACATTTAAGGTTGATAATAGCGTTAAATCTCTTTTAGAAAATTATTTGTTTTTAGTTGGAGTATTATTAGTTATATTTTCTATAGGGTTATTAATTACTACAGTATTATTTAGATTAAACAAGATTGGTAAATATATTGCAGGAGGAAGCCTAGCAACTTTTGCAATAGCATCTAGTTTTATTCCAGAAGCTTTTTGGATTAATGTAGGAGAGATACTTTCAAAGATATTTGGATATGAAAGTAGAAATGTTTATCTTGGAGTAACTACTCTTATTGTAATATCTTCAATCTGTTTTATGATTAATTATATTCTACAAAGAAAAGCTGAAGCACAATAATGCCAAATATATAAATATAACAATATATAAATATGACAATAAAAAAATATATAAATATAACAATAAAAAAATATATAAATATGTAGGTAAAATCAGAGTTGATGAAGTTGGAATAAATAACAAAGCGAGTATTAGTAAAATAATACTCGCTTTGTTATTAGAATAATATTCCTGCTATTGTAGCTGTTAAACAAGTTGCTAATGCACCACCAAGTAATGCCTTAAAACCTAGTTTAGCAATTGTTCCTTTTTTGTTTGGTGCCATAGCTCCTATACCACCAATTTGAATTGCAACTGAACTAATGTTAGCAAATCCGCAAAGTGCATAAGTCATAATTAAAATTGTTTTTTCTTGTAGTACTCCGCTTGCTGATAGAGCTGAAAGATCAGAGTAAGCAACGAATTCATTAATCATAACCTTTTGACCTAATAAGCTACCAGCTGCTGATAAATCTCCAGTTGGTACCCCCATTACAAATGCTAGTGGGGAGAAAAGTTTACCTAAGATCCAGTTTAAACTTAATTCAGGGAAACCAAATAATCCACCAACTAAACCAATTAAGTAATTAAATAGAGCAATAAGTGCAACGAAGGCTAATAGCATTGCAGCAACATTAAGAGCTAACATTAAACCATCACTAGCACCATTTGCAGCAGCTTCAACCACATTTGAAGCAGTCTTTTCAACTTCAATATTAGTTATATCCTTTGTTTCAGGTTCTTCCGTTTCTGGAACTAGCATTTTTGCTAAAACAAGTCCAGCTGGTGCTGCCATTATACTAGCAGCTAGAAGGTGACCTGCATTAATCCCCATTGCTACATATCCAGCCATAACACCACCGGCAACAGTTGCCATACCACCAACCATAATAGCCGTCATTTCTGATTTAGTCATAGAGCTTATATAAGGTCTAACTAATAAAGGTGCTTCTGTTTGACCTAAGAATATATTACCAACTGCACTAAGTGTTTCTGCTCCTGATGTACCAAGTAATTTACATATTCCCTTAGCTATAAACTTAACTATAGCTTGCATTATTCCTAAGTAATAAAGAATTCCCATTAAAGCTGAAAAGAATATAATTGTAGGTAATACATTTAAAGCAAATATTGAACCAAAAGTAGCTTGATCTGTAAGGTTACCAAATAAGAATGTAGTACCTTCAGCTGTAAAATCAAGAATTCTTGTTATAAATCCACTAGCAGCTTCAAATGCTTTTCTACCAAATGGAACTTTTAATATAATTAAAGCAAATATTATTTGTAGTCCTAATCCTGTAGCTACAAGTCTCCAATTAATCTTTTTCTTATTTTCTGAAAATAAATAAGCTATTCCTAAAATAACTATAACGCCTAAAATTCCAATAAATCTGTCCAATTTAATTTCTCCTTTGTTATGCTAAAATTTTATCATTTGTTTGTGTTTTTTATAATCTTTCGATTAAAGATGTCATAAGATTTATAAAATTATTTTTTGCCATATTTGAAGTTTCTATAACTTCTTCATGATTTAAAGGTTGATCTAAAATTCCTGCAGCCATATTTGTTAAACAAGATATTCCTACAACATTCATACCAGAATGTTTAGCAATTATAACTTCTGGAACTGTAGACATACCAACAGCATCAGCCCCCATAACCCTAACCATTCTTATTTCTGCAGGAGTCTCATAGGTAGGACCACTCATCATGGCATATACTCCTTCTTTAATATCAAGACCTTGAGATGACGCAACGTCTTTTACTAATGATACTAGATTTTTATTATAAGCTTCTGACATATCAGGGAACCTAACTCCAAATGAATCAAGATTTCTACCTATTAGTGGATTTGAACCAGAAAGATTTATATGATCAGTTATTATCATAAGGTCTCCTGGATTAAATGATGTATTTACGGCACCTGCTGCATTAGTAACAACTAATGTTTTTACGCCAAGAAGCTTCATAACTCTTACTGGAAAAGTGACGTCAGTCATGCTATATCCTTCATAAAAGTGAAATCTTCCTTGCATGGCAACAACTATTTTTCCTTTAAGTTTACCAATAACTAGACGTCCTGCATGCCCTTCAACAGTTGAAACTGGGAAGTTTGGTAAGCTACTATAATCATAGTATTCAGCGTCTTCAATACTATCAGCCAATGAACCTAATCCAGAGCCAAGTATTAGCCCTATTTCAGGGGTATATTTACTCTTTTTTTGGATAAATTCTACGGCGGTTTTGATATTGTTTAATAAATCCATAAAAATCACTCCTACTTATATTTTGTTATAAATTATTAATTTTATAAGTCTAATTTTAAATAACTACTATAGCTTATAAAAAAGATGAAGATTTTTCAATGATAAATAAAGGATTTTTATATAAATTATGAGAGGAAAATTTAGGGTATAACAAAAGACATTATCTAAAATAATAATATTTCAGATAATGTCTTTAAATTTTTGATCTATTTTGCTAGCAATTTATCTCCAACAATAACTACATCTCCTGCACCTACTGTTAAGATAATGTCTCCACTTTTTGCTTTTGACTTTAATATATTAGCAGCTTCTTCATGAGAGTGAGCATTAGTACATTTAATTCCTCTAGCTCTTATTGCATCACCTAGTTCATCTGATGAGACTAGGCCTGTATCTGCTTCTCTTGCAGCATATATATCCATTAGAATAAGCTCGTCACAATTATCGAAAGCTGTTGTAAATTCATCAAATAAAGTTTTTGTTCTAGTATATGTGTGTGGTTGGAATACACAATAAACTTTATTATGATCAACTTTTTGAGCTGTATTTAATGTGGCTTTTATTTCAACTGGATGATGTGCATAGTCATCTATAATTGTTATGCCATTAACTTCGCCCTTATATTCGAATCTTTTATGAGCACCCTTGCATTTCTTTAGGCCAGATATTATTTTATCACTTGGAATGTTAAATATTAAGCCTGTAGATATAGCTGAAAGAGCATTTAATACATTGTGTTTTCCTGGGTTTGATAAGGAAACTTCGAATAACTCCGTATCTTTTTCATAGACAGTAAATGTTGCACAACCTTTATTATCATAAGAAATGTTCTTAGCAACGATATCTTCATTATCAAAGCCATAGCTTATAGTATTACATTCTGCTTTATCTAATATAGCTTTTACTCTTTCGTCTCCCCCGTATCCTATTAAGTATCCATCTTTAGGTATTAGATGAGAGAATTTTTCAAATGTTTCTGCTATATGATTTATATCTTTGTAGTAATCTAAGTGGTCTGCATCTATGTTAAGAATTATTCCTACGTATGGAAAGAATCTTAAAAATGAAGCTTTATATTCACATGCTTCAGTAATAAAATACTCACTTTGACCAATTCTATAATTACCATTAATGATATCTAAATCTCCACCTACTAAAATAGTAGGGTCTAGATCTCCTTCAAGGGTTATATGTGAAATCATAGATGTACATGTAGTTTTGCCATGAGTACCAGCAACAGCTACATTATATTTATGACCCTTCATTATTAATCCCAAAAATTCTGCCCTATCCATTAATATTAAGTTTTGCTTCTTAGCCTCTATAATTTCAGGATTGCTGTCAGGAATTGCTGCTGTATATACTACTAAGTCAACGTCAACTAAGTTCTTACTATCATGACCTATGTATATTTGTGCACCTTTTTTTCTAAGTTTATCAAGAATTGCAGACTCCTTAGAATCAGAACCTGAAACCTTATATCCGTTATTTAATAAAACAGCGGCTAACCCACTCATACTGATTCCACCAATTCCAATGAAGTGGATTTTCATATGTTTATCTTTTATAAAATCAAATGACAAGTTATCATCCCCTTTTTCTTAGTACATTTATAATTATATACAAATTTTATAAAATGAACACACATTAGGGTAAAAAAATACCATTCTACAAAATTAGTGTTTAAAAGCTATTGATATTGGTAAAGATATGGAATAGAATATGAATATTAGGAGTTGTTTATAATTGGATAATTCGTGTAATTATGAAAAATGTAGGTGATATAAATGGAAAAGTTAAGCAGAAATAGTAGGGTTGTAGCTATTACAAAGTTATTATTAGAAAACCCTAATAAAATCTTAGGATTAAATCAATTTTCGGATTTATTAAATGCAGCAAAATCAACAATAAGTGAAGATATAGTTATAATAAGAGAGTTACTAGAAAAACTTGAAATGGGAAAAGTTGAAACAATTTCTGGAGCAGCTGGTGGAATAAAGTTTATTCCTATTATAGGGTATGAAAAAGGAAACAAATTTGCTTTAGAATTATGTGATTTACTTAAGGATGACGGAAGAGTTATTGCAGGTAACTTTATATATGTTACTGATGTTATGTACAATCCTCAAATTATAGGTAAAGCAGGAGTAATATTATCATCATGTTTCAAAAACATGGATATAGATTACGTAATAACAGTGGAAACAAAGGGGATACCTCTTGCATATGAAGTTGCTAGGAACTTAGGAGTTCAACTTGTTATAGCAAGAAGAGATACTCAAGTTACTGAAGGCCCTACAGTAACTATAAACTATGTATCTGGAACAAGTGGAAGACTACAACAAATGTCCCTATCTAAGAGATCTATGAAGCCATCAAGTAAGTGTATTTTTATTGATGACTTTATGAAGGGTGGAGGAACTGCTCAAGGAATTAAAGACTTACTAAAAGAATTTGACAGTGAATTAGTTGGAATAGGAGTTCTTATAGACAATAAGCAAGTAGAGAAAAAATTAGTTGATGATTATGTTTCTATTGTAGAACTAAATTCAGTAGATAAATCTTCAATAATAGAAGTACAACCATCAGAAATGTTTTCTTAATAAATCAATGTTTTAGTGGAAATATAATGCAAAACTAAATTTTCTAAATTTATTTTGAATAAAAAGAGGAATTTGGGAGGAAATGGAGAATTATATTACCATTAAGGCAACTGGAGGTGTAGTGCAGTGCAAATCACAGATGTTAGAATCAGAAAGATTACTACTGACGGGAAAATGAAAGCTATAGTTTCCGTTACTTTTGATAATGAATTCGTTGTACACGATATTAAGATTATTGAAGGTCAAAATGGATTATTTATTGCTATGCCAAGTAGGAAGACACCAGATGGGGAGTTTAAGGATATAGCGCATCCTATAAACACAGACACTAGAGAGAAGATTCAAGGTTCTATATTAGATGCTTATGAAAAGGCGCTTAATGAAGAAACAACTGAAGAATCAGTGAGTGAATAATTTATTTACTAAAATAAAAGGAAGTAGTACTTCCTTTTATTTTTTTTACTATCTAGGAAAGTAAAAGAATTTAATTTGCTTTTCTGTCACTTGGAGCTTGCGACGGAACAAGCAAAATAAATATCAACCCATCTTTTTTTGATTTTATAGAATTGTGCAAAAATTTGCGAAAGGTTGAAATGATATAGTTATTCAAATATAATAAAGTAAGTATATATAGTTTACTTAGTTATTTTATAGAATAAAAGAAAGTTTTGAGGTGGTATTGTGTATAAATGTGCTCTTATTCTAGCAGCTGGTCAAGGAAAGAGAATTAAATCAGATATTCCAAAGGTATTACACAAAGTTTGTGGAAAAGAAATGGTGAATCATGTTATAGACAACATGAGGAAAGCTTGCATACAAGATGTTAATGTAATTGTAGGAAAAGGTGCAGAGCTAGTAAAAGAAGGCACAAAAAGTAGATGTGTATCTTACTCATTACAAGAAGAGCAATTAGGAACTGGTCATGCTGTAAAGTGTGCTAAGAGTTTCTTAGAAGGAAAAGATGGTGTTGTTGCAATATTTGCAGGAGATGCACCGCTAACTAAGGTAGAGACTATAGAAAGATTAATGAATGAACATATAGAGAAAAACAATTCTGCAACTTTATTATCTGCTTTTGTAGATGATCCTACTGGATACGGTAGAATTATAAGAAATGGAGACGAAGTTGTAAAAATTGTAGAACATAAAGACTGTAACGAAGAAGAGCTAAAGGTTAATGAAATGAATGCAGCAATGTACTGCTTTGATATAAAAGAACTTTTATCTTCATTAGATAAGCTTTCTAACAATAATTCACAAGGTGAATATTATTTAACTGATGTTATTGGAATACTAAAAGAAGCTGGTAAGAGAGTTGGTGCTGTAGTAGCTGATTATGAAGATACTATAGGGGTAAACTCAAGAGTTCAATTAGCAGAAGCTGAAGAAATATTAAGAAGCAGAATAAATAATATGCATTTAGAAAATGGTGTGACATTAATAGATCCAAAGACTACTTATATAGGAACAGACGTTGAAATAGGAAAGGATACTATTATATATCCTAACAATATAATTGAAGGAAAAACAGTTATAAAAGAAAACTGTACTATTCTACAAAATTGTAGAATAAAAGATAGTATTATAGAAAGTGGAGTTGAAGTCCAAGCATCAGTAGTATTAGAAAGTAAAATTGGAGAGAATACTACAGTTGGGCCATTTGCATATATTAGACCAGAAACTAGTATTGGTAATAATGCTAGAATAGGTGATTTTGTAGAAATAAAGAAATCAACTATTGGCAATGGAACTAAGGTATCTCACTTAACATACATAGGTGATGCAGAAGTGGGAAGTGGATGCAACTTTGGTTGTGGAACTGTTGTTGTAAATTATGATGGGAAAGAAAAGCACAAAACTGTTATAGGTGATAATAGCTTTATAGGTTGCAATACTAATTTAGTATCGCCAGTAAAGGTTGGAGATAATACTTATATAGCTGCAGGCTCAACTATAACTTCTGAAGTAAAAGAAGGAGATCTTGCTATAGCTAGAGCTAAGCAAAGAAATATTGAAGGTTGGGTTAAAAAGAAGGGTTTAATAAAATAATATAGATTATACCAAAAACTAAAGAGTACTAATTTTAAGGAGGTCCTCAAATATATGCTAACTCATGGCAAAAATATAAAAGTTTTTACTGGAAATTCACATCCTGAATTGGCAAATGAAATTGCTAAGATACTAGGTGTACCAATGGGTGCGTCAAAAGTATCAACATTTAGTGATGGAGAAATATCTGTTGATATTAATGAAACTGTAAGAGGTGCTGATGTATTCATAGTACAATCTACTTGTTCACCAGTTAATAATAACTTAATGGAATTGTTAATAATGATAGATGCATTTAAAAGAGCATCAGCAGGTAGAATAAATGCGGTTATTCCTTATTACGGATATGCTAGACAAGATAGAAAGGCTAAATCAAGAGATCCTATAACTGCGAAGTTAGTTGCAGACCTTTTAACAGCTGCAGGAGCAGATAGAGTTTTAACTATGGATTTACATGCTTCTCAAATACAAGGATATTTTAATATCCCTGTAGATCACTTAATGGGAGCGCCAATATTATCTAAGCACTTTGTTGAAAAAGGATTAGCTGATCAAGATGATGTTGTAGTAGTTTCACCTGATTTAGGAAGTGTGACTAGAGCAAGAAAGTTTGCTGATAGATTACATGCCCCAATAGCTATAATCGATAAGAGAAGACCAAAGGCTAATGTTTCAGAAATAATGAATATAATCGGCGAAGTTGAAGGTAAGAGGTGTATTCTTATTGATGATATGATAGATACTGCTGGAACAATAGCAAATGCTGCAAATGCACTTAAGGATTTAGGAGCAACTGCTGTTTATGCATGTTGTACACATGGAGTTCTTTCAGGACCTGCTTTTGAAAGAATCAATAATTCTGCAATAGAGGAATTAGTAATGCTAAATACTATTAATTTACCAGAAAATGTAGAAACAGATAAGATAACGTCTCTTTCAGTAGCACCTATTTTTGCAGAAGCTATTAAGAGAATATATGATGATGAACCAATAAGTAAGTTATTCGAAGAATAAATACATAATTAAGAAGTGTTCTAATTGATGTCTTGTATCAATTAGAACACTTTTTTGTCTTTAGGAATTTATAGTATGGTCAGGTATGCTTTCCGGTGAATAATTTGTAACATTTGTATCTAAAGTATATATATTTATTCGAAATAGTGATAAATTTATAGTTAGAGTTAATAAGAAGGAGAGGATTATTCATGGATGGCAAGTTAGGCAAGGTATTAGTAGTAGATGATGATGACAATATTTGCGAAGTACTTAATATGTACTTAAAGAGTTCTGGATATGATACAAGAGTAGTTTATGATGGGAAAAGAGCCCAAGAAGAATTTATAAATTACAAACCAGACTTAGTAATACTAGATGTTATGATACCTAGCGTTGATGGTATTGATGTATTAAAGTGGATAAGAAGAGAAGGAAGTGCTCCTGTAATAATGCTAACAGCAAAGGGAGATACATTTGATAAGGTTTTAGCGTTAGAGCTTGGGGCAGATGATTATGTTGTAAAACCTTTTGAGCCTAAGGAGTTAATGGCTAGAGTTAAAGCTGTAATGAGAAGATATTCTATTGATAGTACAAATAAAGAAGTATTACATTTTAGTGAATTAATAGTAGATGCTAATTCGTATAAAGTTGAATATAAGGGGGTAGAGGTTAAGATGCCTCCTAAAGAATTTGAACTACTGTATTATTTAGCATCTAATAAAAATAAAGTATTCACTAGAGAACAACTTTTATGTGAAGTATGGGGGTATGATTACCCAGGAGATTCTAGAACAGTAGACGTTCACGTTAAGAGACTTAGGGAAAAACTTAGCGGAGGAGATGAGTGGCAAATAGAAACTGTATGGGGAGTAGGGTATAAGTTTGAGGTGAAGTAGATGAAAAGAAAGGGATTAGTATACAAGCTCATAATAACATTTTCTTCTATCTTAGCTTTAATACTAATAACACTTGCATTGGTACTTTCCTTATGGTTTAAGAATTACTTTTTTAGGCAAAAGATACAGGAGTTAGATAGGCAAAGTAAAGTTATATCTGATTCTGTTCTTTCCTATCTTAATGGGAAAGAGAATTCAAAGGAAGATGAACTAAAGGATTGTATAAGTTTTATTGGCAATTCTATGGATGTTGATATATTGATAACTGACAATATTGGGTATGTATATGAAGTATCTAGTGATAAGTTCATAGAAAACAAGTATACGAATATAGGCGTATCACAAAAAAATATGGATAAATTAAAAAGTGGTTTAGCCATTGAACGCGGTGGCAGGGAAATTATGAAGACATCATCACATACTTATCTAAAACCTATATTTCAGGATAACTATTTTCGTGGAATTATAGTAATGATAACACCGGAACAGAGTATAAGAAGTGGATTAAATCGTGTATATGAAATCGTTTGGTTGTCTGCTATAGTTGCTGTAATAGTAGCTGCAATAATAATATATTATTTTGCAAGAAGAATGATAATAAATCCACTTAATGAAATAAATATAGCTGCTAGAAGATTAGCCAAGGGAGATGTAGGAAAAAGGGTAAAGATAACCTCAAATGACGAAATAGGAGAACTTGCAAATTCCTTCAATGTTATGGCAGAAGCTATTGAGGAATCAGACAAGAATAGAAGAGATTTTATATCTAATGTTTCTCATGAATTAAGGTCGCCAATAACTTCAATAAAGGGGTTTGTAGCGGGGATATTAGATGGAGTTATACCTAAAGATAAGGAAAATTACTATCTAAATATTGTTTATGATGAAATAAAGAGGTTGTCTAGATTAGTTAGCGATTTATTAGATATATCTGCCATGGAAGAAGGAAAGTTCAAACTTAATATGGTTGAATTTGATATTAACATATTGATAAAGCAGTGTATTGCTAATTTTGATGGGAAAATAAGAAATAAAGGGGTTAATGTTGAGGTTACTTTTGGGAGAGAACATGAATTTGTATATGCAGATAGAGATAGGCTAATACAAGTATTAACTAATATAATTGATAATGCTATAAAGTATAGTAATGATGATGGATGCATAAAAATTACAACTAATGATAAGGGAAGCAAGGTATATGTAAGTGTATTTAACAATGGCCCTTTATTAAAATCTGAGGAACTAGCAAGGATATGGGATAGATTTTATAAGTCTGATAAGGCAAGAATTAATAAAGAAAGTACAGGTTTAGGACTTCCTATAGTAAGGTTAATATTAGCACAGCATGGAGAAGATATTTGGGTTAACAATGAAAAAGATGGAGTAAGATTTACATTTACTATATCTAAGATATAGTTTCTGGAGGGGTTTTATGAGTGACGAAGAAAATGGGAATAGAAATCAAGAAAATGATCCGCAAATACATTTTAGAAAAAGAGTAAGATACTTTAGAATTAAAAATATAGTTATAACTTTATGTTTTATACTTATTGCGGTGATAAGTGGAGCAATATCTGCAAAAGTTATAATTCAAAAAACTTTTTCAAAAGAAAATGTTTTAAATAATATAAAGCAAAATTATGAGATGAATAGGGATTACTTGCAAAAAAGATTTTCTGAAGCAATAGAGAAAGCATCATATTCTCTGGTTAGCATTTCAAATGAGGCGAATAAACTTTCATATAATACATATTCAGAAGAAAATGTAACAGGAATAGCAATAAGAAAAGAAGGATACATAATTACTAGTTATGCAAGGGTTAAAAATTTCAAGGATATTTATGTAAATGTGACAGCGCCAGGTATTAAGCCAACAAAAGGTGATTTAGTAGCCTATGATAAAGCCGCAGATATAGCATTGATAAAAATAGATTACGATAATTTAGTACCAATAGAAATAGAGGAATACAACAATTATAAAGAAGGGGAATTTATTGTATCAATAGGGAATACTATGTCAGATAGTTATGTAGGTATATCTTTGCCTGGGGTAATAACATCAATGAATGATAACGTAAAGGATAATGAAGGAAATGTATATTCAATAGTACAAACTAATACAGTTCTTAATAAGTTTAATGACGGTGGAGTAATATGTAATATGGACGGTAAGTTAATTGCCATGAATAGTAAGTTTATAGATGATAAGTTTGGTGATGATGCTTTAAGTTTCTCTATAAGTGGAAATGAAATTAGTCATATAGTAGAAAGATTAATAGGTAATACCGATATATTAGGAATAAATAGGGGAATTGCCTTGAGTGAAAAACAAGAAAATGTTAAAGGCGTATATGTTGCTACTGTAAAAGCTGGAGGAATTGCAGATAAGGCTGGAATAACTCCTACTGATATAATAATTGATATAAGTGGAGTTGAAGTTGATAAACCGGAAGATATATATAAATTAGTTAAGGATAAAAATCCTGGTGATATTGTTAAAGGCACTATACTTCATGATGGAATAGAAACTAATATAGAGTTGATTATGGAATAAAAAGAGACTTAAAGGTCTCTTTTATTTTTAGATATTTTGTAAAGATTAAAAATAAAGTATCTTAGTTACTTTTTTATTTTTATTATAATTGCATATTTTAATAGTATAATATTATTTAGTATAATTATTTAAGATGATAATTGAAACAAAAGGAGAATAGATATGTTTTTAATAGTTGGACTAGGAAATCCAGGGAAAGAATATGAAAATACAAGACATAATATTGGTTTTGATGCTATAGATAAAATTGCTGGAAAGTATAATATAGAATTAAATAGGATAAAATTTAAAGGTGTCTATGGAGAAGGATTCATAGGCGGTGAAAAGGTTATACTTTTAAAGCCTACAACATATATGAATTTAAGTGGAGAAAGTTTAAGAGCAATAATGGATTTCTATAAACTTTCTAATGAAGATGTTTTAGTGCTTTATGATGATATAAGTTTAGAAGTTGGAAGAATAAGAATAAGGGAAAAAGGTAGTGCAGGTGGACATAATGGTATAAAAAGCATAATTGCTCATTTAGGCTCTGATATTTTCTCTAGAATAAAAATAGGGGTAGGACAACCTAAATCTGATCTAGTTAATCATGTATTAGGAAAGTTCTCTAAAGAAGAGAGGGAAGTATTAGAAGAAACTTTAAATGCTGTTACTGATTCAGTAGAGGTAGTAATTAAGGCCGATACTAAAGAGGCAATGAATAAGTTTAATGGATTTATACCAAATAAGAAGATTTAAGGATGGTGCGTAAAATGAGGTTGAGAGGGTTAATGGAACCCTTAATAAGTAGTGAAGAATTTATTGAGTTGGAATCATATATAAAAGGTGATAAGCATCCTATAGAGATTGAAGGATTATCGGAATCAGGTAAATCCTATGTGATAAATGGAATATATGAAGTTAGTGATAAGCCTGTTGTTATAATAACTAATAGCGATATGGAAGCTAAGAATTTATATGAAGACTTAAATTTATATTTAAGCAATGTATATTACTTCCCGGCTAAAGAAATAGTGTTTTATAATGTTGATGCAATTTCAGGAGACTTAAGATGGGCAAGGCTAAATGTAATAAAAGAAATATTATCAAATAATAAAAATATAATAGTAACATCGATTGATGCATTTGCAGCTAGATATACTCCAAAAAATCTCTTTATAACACATACTGTTAGTATTAATGTGGGTGATGAAGTTGATTTTAAGGAGTTATCTAAGATACTTGTTGAAGCAGGGTATGATAGAGTTGATGTTGTAGAAGGAAAAGGAGAGTTCTCACTTCGTGGAGGACTCTTAGACTTGTTCCCTACAAATTCTATATATCCATATAGAATTGAATTGTTTGGTGATGAAATAGATTCTATAAGAACTTTTAATACAGAATCTCAAAGAAGTATTGAGAAAGTAAATAGTATTGAAGTGTTCCCTGCAAAAGAAATTATAATAGATGATGAAATTATAGATTATGCATTAAATAACATTAAAGAAGAATTAGACTTAACATTAAAGAATAATAAGGATAAAGAAAGAGGTATTAAGCTAAATACTGTTATTTCTAAGAATTTAGAAGAGTTAAGAGAAATTCATGATTTTGAAACTATAGATAGTTATTTACCGTTATTTTACAAAAAGAGTGAGAGCTTATTTGACTACTTAGAAGATTATATATTTGTGCTTGATGACAAGGTAAGGTCCCTAGGTAAGTTAGACAGTACTTACTTAGAGTTTAATGAAAATTATTCTATTTTTCTTCAAAGGGGGGATATACTACCTTCTCAAGGGAAGCTCCTACTTGAGAAAGAAGAACTTATTGAGTTATTAGAAGAAAAGATAAATATTACTATGGATGCAATTAATAAGGGTGGTGAATTCTTATCACCTATAAGGAAGATCGAAATTAATTCTGCTATTTTGCATCATTATCAAGGGCAATTAGACTTGCTAATTGAAGATATTTTAAAGAAGAAAAAAGATGGATATAGAACAGTTATATTATCAGGTACGCGAGTTAGAGGTGAAAGGCTTGTCTCTACACTTAGAGAGAGGGGAATAGAGAGTAGTTATAGGGATAATATTGAATCTATAGCCTTAGGAGAAGTCGTTATAACATTTGGAAACCTATTAAAGGGATTTGAGTGCCCTAAATATAGAACTTGCGTAATATCAGACAAAGAAGTGTTCGGAGAAGCTAAAAGGAAGCTTTCTAAAACAAAAAGTAAGAGCAAAGGTGTATCTAAAATAAAAAGTTTTGCTGAATTAAAACCTGGAGATTATGTAGTACATGTTAACCATGGAATAGGTGTATATAAGGGTATTAAACAAATAGAGGTTAGTGGACATAAGAGAGATTATCTAGATATTGTATATGATAAAGGTGATAAGTTATATGTGCCTGTTGACCAATTAGATTTAGTCCAAAAGTATATTGGAAGTGAGGGGAAATCCCCTAAAGTAAATAAACTAGGTGGAGCAGAGTGGCAAAAAGCTAAGAGTAAAGTTAAAAAATCTATCAACGAAATTGCAGAGGATTTAGTAAAGCTTTATGCTGCAAGAGCTTCAGTTAAGGGATATAAATATTCAAAAGATACAGAATGGCAAATGCAGTTTGAGGATGAATTCCCATTCCAAGAGACGCCTGACCAGCTATCATCAATAGAAGAAATCAAGAAGGATATGGAATCAGATAAACCAATGGATAGATTACTTTGTGGTGATGTTGGATATGGAAAAACAGAGGTTGCTTTAAGAGCAGCATTTAAAGCTGTAATGGAAGGGAAACAAGTAGCATTTCTTGTTCCTACTACAATATTAGCCGAGCAGCATTATAAAAATATGATTAAGAGATTTTCTGATTTTCCAATTAAGATAGATATGATAAGCAGATTTAGAACTGCTAAAGAACAAAAAAGTACTTTACAATCTGTAAAAGAGGGGAATGTAGATATTTTAGTTGGAACCCATAGATTAGTTTCTAAAGATATAGTATTTAAAGACCTAGGGTTATTAATAGTAGATGAGGAGCAAAGATTTGGTGTTGCACAAAAAGAGAAGATTAAGAACTTAAAGAAGAATGTAGATGTTCTTACTTTAAGCGCTACTCCTATTCCGAGAACATTACATATGTCTTTAACTGGTGTTAGGGATATATCTGTAATAGAGACACCACCAGAGGAACGTTATCCTATACAAACCTATGTTGTTGAGCAGAATGATCAACTAATTAGAGATGCAATTATGAGAGAAATAGGTAGAGGTGGTCAAGTATACTTTGTATACAATAGGGTAGAGGATATTGAAAAAATAGCTAACTACATTAAAAATCTTGTCCCTGAAAGTAGAGTTGGAATAGCCCATGGACAAATGACAGAAAGACAATTAGAAAAAGAAATGCTAGATTTTATGGCTAATGAATATAATGTACTTGTATGTACAACTATAATTGAAACTGGAATTGACATTCAGAATGTAAATACAATTATTATATATGATGCAGATAAAATGGGATTATCTCAGTTATATCAATTAAGAGGAAGAGTTGGTCGTTCTAATAGAATAGCATATGCTTACCTATTATATACAAAGGATAAAGTTTTAACTGAGGTTGCAGAAAAAAGGCTAAAAGCTCTTAAAGACTTTACTGAGTTAGGTTCAGGTTTTAAGATAGCTATGAGGGACCTTGAAATTAGAGGTGCTGGAAACATGATGGGATCTGCACAGCATGGACATATGGCTGCTATAGGATATGACTTATATTGTAGAATGCTAGAAGATACAGTGAAACTAATTAAGGGTGATATTGATAAAGAACCTATAGAGACAACAGTTGATTTAAAAGTTGATGCATATATCCCATCATCATATATAGAAGATGAGATGCAAAAAATAGAAGTGTATAAGAAGATTGCAGCTATAGAAAGTATAGACGAGTATATGGATATAAAAGAGGAATTAGAGGATAGGTATTCAGATATTCCAGACCCTGTTTATAACTTAATGGATATTGCGTATATAAAGAGTAGAGCTAAGTTATTATCCATAGAAGAAATAAAAGAATCTGGAAATGATGTTATCTTTAGATTCCAAGCAGGAGACAGTAATTACGAGAAGATATTTAAAGTAATAATAGAGAAGTATAAAGATAGTATAATGCTGAAGTTTGGGGAAATACCATCCTTTATATTTAAGTTAAAGGACCAAAAGAAAGAAAATATGTTAGCTTTCTTTAAAGAGATGTTAGAAAATTTAATAAAAAATAAATAAATACACAAGGTTTTTGTATTTGAATTGACACATTATTATTGTATACTTATACTGTATAAATTTTACTTAATAAAGAGAAAAGTGAGGGAATAGCTTTGAATAAGATAAAAAGGTATGTGACTATGGCTGTGGCCGGTATTATGATGTTTTCTTTAGCTGGATGTAATATGATAGAAAAAACACCAGAAGCTAAAAGAAAGGTTGTCTTAGCTAAAGTTGGCGATGAGAAGATTACAAGAGGTGACTTGGATAACTCTATGAGAGGAATGCTTAATGCGTTAGAGGAGAAGTATGGAAAAGACTTTGAAAATAACGCTGATTTAGTTGATGGATTAAAAGAAGAGAGACAAAACGAGTTAGATTTTATGGTACTTAGAGCTTTGCTTGTACAATATGGTAAAGATAATAACTTGCTTATGAGCGATGAAGAAGCCCAAAAGAAACTTGATGAACAAATACAAACTTTAATAAAAGTAGCAGGAAGTAAAGAAGCTTATGAAAAAGAAATAACATCATCTTATGGAATGACAGTAGAAGAATATGAAGCGTTCCTTAAGGAAATAGTTATTGCAAGTGATGTTAATGACAAGTTAAGAGAAGAAGTTAGTAAAGATATAACAGTTTCGGATGAAGAGATAAGTGAATATTATGAAAAGAATAAGGCATCAAAATATACAACAAAAGCAGGTGCTGATACTTATAATATATTATTAGATTCTGAACAAAAGGCTAAGGAAGTAAGAGCTCAAATTAAAAATCTAGATGATTTTAAAAAGCAAGCAGATACTTATAACACAGATTCTACAAAAGGCAAAGGTGGATATTTAGGCTGGGTAGAATATGAAAATAGCGGAATGGTGGAAGAGTTTGATGCAGCATTTAAGAAGCTAAAGAATGGAGAAATATCTCAACCAGTAAAATCTGAATTTGGATGGCACTTAATAACTGTTGCAAATGTTCAAGGAGAAGAGAAAGTAAAAACTCTAGAGGAAGTTAAAAAAGAAGTTAGTGAAGCTATTAAATCAGAGAAAGTAACTGAAGCTTATAATAAAAAGATTGAAGAGTTAAAGAAAGAGTACAATGTAAAAACTTATACTGATAGATTTTAATAGATAGGAAAAGTAGGGAAATTAATCCCTACTTTTTTTTATTTATATAAATATTGGCTATATGTGAATAAAATTTCTAAGAAGTCAAATAATAATAGTGCTACAAATTAATTAGTTTTTTAAGGAGGTCAATTTTAATAATGAAAGCTACAGGAATTGTAAGACGTATTGATGATTTAGGTAGAGTTGTTATACCAAAAGAAATAAGAAGAACTTTAAGAATTAGAGAAGGGGATCCATTAGAGATATTTACAGATAGAGAAGGTGGAGTAATATTAAAGAAATATTCTCCAATTGGAGAATTAACAGATTTCTCAAAGGAATATGCAGAAAGCTTACAACAAGCTATAGGACATATCGTTTTAATATCTGATAAGGATGCTTTCATATCTGCTAGTGGTGGGCCAAAGAAAGATTACATAGAAAGAAAAATAAGCAATGAGTTAGAAAAGATAATGGATGATAGAAAAACAGTTCTTCTTGGAGAAGGAGGAGATAAAATAATTCCATTACATAATGATGATGATGGAGCAGAAGAAAAATATGTTTCACAAGTTATTTCTCCTATAATAGCAGAAGGAGATGCTATAGGTGCTGTAGTCATATTATCTAAGCAAGCGGGAGAAAAATTAGGCGAATTAGAAATAAAGTTAGCAGAAACTGCTTCTGCGTTCCTTGGAAAGCAAATGGAACAGTAATCTTTTTATATCCTGAATAAAAATAATGTAAATAAACAGTAATAATACCTCTAAGCTTGAAATAAAAATAATTAGTACCATGTAAAGTTTGGAGGTATTTTATGAAAAAACAATCTTTAATAAAAGGTAGCCTTATATTAGGTATAGCTGGAATATTAACAAGGTTCTTAGGGCTATTTTTTAGATGGCCATTAGTTATGTTAATTGGAGATGAAGGGATAGGATATTACCAATTATCGTATCCGTTATATATGTTTTTTGTTGCAATGGCATCAGGTGTTCCTATAGCTATGTCTAAACTAATATCTGAAAGAAATGCAGTTGGAGATGTTAAGGGTGGATTTGAAATAGTAAAAGAATCATCTATGCTTATGCTTATTCTTGGGACAGGCACATCCTTTATATTATTTCTTTTTGCACGTCCAATTATGAGTATTTTAGAATGGAGACCAGAAGCATATTATTCACTTATAGGAATTTCATTTGCACCATTCATAATTTCTATTATGACTGTATTTAGAGGTTATTTTCAAGGTTTGCAAAATATGACTCCATCAGCAATATCTCAAATTTTAGAGCAAATTGGTAGAGTTATAGTTGGAGTTGGGCTAGCAATAGTATTAAGACCAAGAGGTATTGAATACTCAGCAGGTGGAGCAGCATTTGGAGCAGCTGCTGGAGGGCTTATAGGAAGTATTTATTTAGGTTTTAAATATATGCGAGTTAAAAAGAGTTATGGAATAAAAAAGATAAAAAGCAACCCTGAGGTGTTAAATAGAATATTAAAAATGGCTATACCAATCTCGCTAGGGGCTACTGTTGGCTCTATAATGAGTTTAATTGATTCTATACTAGTACCACAAAGGTTGAATAGTGCGGGATTTTCCAGTCAACAAGCAACTATATTATATGGACAATTAACAGGTAAAGCATCTGTTATCGTAAATATTCCACTAACTTTATCTATGGCTCTTTGTACATCTTTAATTCCTATAATTGCAGAGTGCTATTTTTTAAGAAAACAAGGAGAAGTAAGAAATAAGATTAATTTATCATTGAAACTTTCATCAGTTATAGCAGTACCGTGTTTTTTTGGACTTTTCTTTATGGCAGAGCCTATAATGAAGTTTATATTTCCTGGAAGATTTGATGGGGTAGATATTCTAAAATACTTATCTATATCTATACCATTTATCATAGTAACTCAAACAACTACGTCCATATTACAAGGAGTTGGATCATATATTCTTCCTGTAATAAATTTATTTATTGGATGTATTGTAAAAGTAATATTAACAGTAGTTTTAGTGGCTATTCCAGAGTTAAATATATATGGAGCTGTAATTGCATCTATAGGAGCTTATATAGTGTCTACGGTACTTAACTTGATTACCATGAAGGTTAAGCTTGGAAGTAATATAGAACTGTATAATAATTTTATAAAGCCAGGATATGCTGCTAGTTTAATGATTGTAGTAGTAATATTAACATATAACTTTTTATATAGAAATACATTGAGTAATAGTATATCATGCTTACTATCTATATCTTTAGGTGCTATAATATATGGCATAGGTATATTTGCGCTAAGAGTATTTAGTGTGGATGATGTAAGAAATAGGATAAGAAAGAAAGCTTAATAATATATAAAAAGGAGAGAATCTAATGATCAAGATAGTTGGATTAGGGCCTGGAGCACCAGAAGCATTGACTATAGGGGCTGTAGATGCTATTAGAAAAAGTGATAATGTATATTTTAGAACAGAGAAGCATCCTACAGTAGAATATATAAAAGAACAAGGAATTAATTTTAAAACTTGTGATTATTTTTATGAAAGTTCAGAAAGCTTTGATGAAGTGTATAAAAGAATTTCAGAAAGTATAATAGAAGAATACAATAAAACTGGAGAGCTGGTTTATGCAGTTCCAGGACATCCTTTAGTGGCTGAAAAATCAGTGTTTAACTTGATTGAGTTATGTGAGAAAGCATCAATTGAATATACTATCTTACCAGCTGTTAGTTTCATAGATGCAATGATGGATAGATTAAAGATAGATCCTATAAATGGATTAAAGGTTATAGATGCATTTGATATAAAGAATCAAGTTCTAGATAAGAGAATAGGAACAATAATAACTCAGGTATACAATCAATTGATAGCTTCAGAAGTTAAACTAGCATTAACAGAATACTATGATGATGAGACTGAAATTATATATTGTAGGGCAGCAGGTATAGAGGGAGAAGAAAGCATAAGAAAGATACCTTTATACGAGTTAGATATGCAAGAGGACATAGATTATTTAACATCGGTATATATTCCTAAGGATTTGAATAATAAAAAGGATATATATGATTTAATTCAGGTAATAGATACATTAAGGGGCGAGGATGGTTGCCCATGGGATAGGGAGCAAACTCATGAGACTATAAAAAAAGCTATTATAGAAGAAAGTTATGAAGTGGCTGATGCAATAAATAAGGAAGATGATAATGCTTTAATCGAGGAACTTGGTGATGTATTACTACAAGTTGTTTTTCACTCAGCAATAGGAAAAGAAGATGGATATTTTAACTTCAATGATATAGTAGAGGGTATTTGTAACAAGATGGTATATAGACATCCACATGTATTTGGGGATAGCCATATGAGTACATCAAGTGAAGTTTTATTAGAATGGGAAGAGCTTAAAAAGAAAGAAAAGAGCATTGAAAGTGTAACAGAAGATTTAGAAGGTATAGCAAAAGCACTTCCAGCATTAATAAGAGCTGAAAAGATACAAAGGAAGGCAAGTAAAGTAGGATTTGACTGGGATGAAGTAGAAGAAGCTATAAAAAAAGTAAGAGAAGAGATAAATGAATTAATTGAAGTATATAATGGTGAAAATAAGGCAAAAATAGTAGAAGAAGTTGGAGATTTGATTTTTGCTTGTGTAAATGTAAGTAGGTTTTTAAAAGTGGATAGTGAAGAAGCTTTAAATTTAACAAGTGATAAATTTATTCGAAGATTTAATTATATCGAAACAAAGGCAAAATCCATGAATATAAAATTAGAAGAAATGACATTAGAAGATATGGATAAGTTATGGGAAGAGGCAAAAAAACTAGAAAAATAACCTATCAGAGAAGGAATTTATATATTTGTGGAGAATAATATAGTTTATTAGTGCTATACCACGTATAAGCATACAGTTATGTATCATTTGGCTAACTATACAGAAAATACAAAAAATGTATAGACGAGTTAAAAAAGAGGTTATATAATAAGGTAATGTAAGTATAGTACATAAGAGCAGTTAGAAATAGTAACTGTATTTTAAGGAGGATGTAATCGTGAATAAATCAGAATTAATCGCTAGCATGGCTGAAAAGTCAAAATTAACTAAGAAGGATGCTGAAGTTGCTTTAAAGGCTTTCATAGAAAGCGTTGAAGAAGCTTTAGAAAAGGGAGAAAAGGTTCAATTAGTTGGATTTGGTACTTTCGAAACTAGAGAAAGAGCAGCTAGAGAAGGAAGAAACCCAAGAACTAAAGAAGTTATAAAAATAGCAGCATCAACAGTTCCTGTATTTAAGGCTGGTAAAGAATTCAAAGAAAAAGTTAATAAGTAATTAATAAGAACCCGAGATTTCTCGGGTTCTTTTAGAATAAAAAAAGGAGAAATTAATAGTGAGATTAGATAAATATCTTAAAGTATCAAGAATAATAAAAAGAAGAACAGTTGCAAAAGAAGCTTGTGAAAGTGGAAGAGTTACTATTAATGGTAAGGTTGCTAAGCCATCTACAGATGTAAAAGAAGATGACATAATAGAAATAAGTTTTGCAAATAAAGTATTAAAAGCAAAGATAATAAACATAGCTCAACATGTAAAGAAGGAAGTAGCAAAAGATATGTACATAATTATAGAAGGAGAAGAAGATAAAGAGTAGTAAATTAGAATAAAGAACTTTTCTTATTCATATATTTTATTAGAATGTTTAGGAGGAGAAGTGTATGGAAGAAGAAAGAAAAAGTTCTTTATCTTTAGAGGATAGAAAAAAACTTACATTATCAGGAGTGTTGGAAGTAGTTAACTTTGATGATGAAAAAATATCTTTAAATACTATATTGGGGAATCTTGCTATTAAAGGTGAGGGGTTAAAAATGAATAAGCTTGATGTTCAAAATGGAGATGTGATTATTATAGGATACATATCATCTATGATTTATAGCGGTAAAGATGGTAAGAAGAGTAAAGAAAGTATAATTAAAAAGATTTTTAAGTAGGAATTATGCCGTTACAGTTAAATGTTCAAGTTGATATAGTAATATACAGTTTGCTAGCTGGTGTTTTGACAGGAATACTTTTTGATGCATATAGATTAATAAGAGGTTATAAGATTCCAAAAGTAATAGTAGTTGTGGAAGACTTATTATTTTGGGCATTATGTGCATTAGTAGTATTTACTTTTTTATTATATACAAATTATGCTTTTCTAGGTCCATATGTATATGTGTTTATTGGAATAGCAATTGCATTTTATATCAAGTTCATAAGTCCCCATATATTAAAAACAGAGAGAACCATAGGAAGAAAATTCTCAAAATCATTAAGAGTGAGTGCTAAGAACTTTATTTATCCATTCAAGATATTTATGTCAAAAATGGGAAATAAAAATAAATAACTATAGAAAAACTACTTGAATAAAGTAACTATAGTGATTACAATATATTTATAGAATTTGAATGAGGTGCTATGGATGAAAAGGAGGTTAACTATAAAAAACTTAATATTAGTAGTGCTTGTTGCAGTTTTCCTTTTTAGTTTTGTTAGGCAAGAAAAAGCTATGAGAAGAATTGAAAAAGAGAGAGTTGCAAAGGAAGCTCAATTGGAGTCTTTAAAGAATAAACAAGAGAGACTGCAAGAGGAGCATGATAAAGCACAGTCTAATGAGTATCTAGAGCAGTTGGCGAGGGAAAGACTTAATATGATAAAGAAAGGTGAAACCTCTGTAGAACAACAAAAGAAAGCTGACTCAAATTCTCAAAATTAGGTTATTATATTAATAACATACATTATTTATTTATATTTAAGGAGGAGTCTTATAAACATGACCTTGGCGACAGGAAACATATTAGAAGGAACAGTGGTAAACATCACAAATTTTGGAGCCTTTGTGGAGGTAGAAGGAAAAACTGGATTAGTTCATATATCTGAAGTAGCAGACTCATTTGTAAAGGATATTAGACAACATTTAAATGAACAAGATAAAGTTAAAGTTAAAGTTATTTCCATTGATGATAACGGAAAAATTAGTTTATCAATAAAGCAAGCTAATGTTCAAAAGAAGTCAGTTAGACCTGCTGAATTTGATTGGGGAACTGATAAATCAAGCAAGCCTAATGCTGCAAATTTTGAAGATAAGATATCAAAGTTTTTAAAAGATAGCGAAGAAAAAATGCAAGATGTAAAAAAACATCAAGAGTTCAAAGGTAAGAATAGTAAAAATAGATCGTAAGATATTGTTTATATAATTAATATAAATTAATAAAACAAGCGCTCTAATTTAGGTAGGGTGCTTGTTTTTATTATTTAATTAAATAATAAAAAAAAGAATGTAAAAAGATGTTGACAGTATATTAATCATGCTTTATAATAAGTCTTGTCGTTGAGAACGGCATATGAAAGCTAAGCCGAAGTGGCGGAACTGGCAGACGCACAGGACTTAAAATCCTGCGGTGGTTAAACACCGTACCGGTTCGATTCCGGTCTTCGGCACCAATCTTTCATAATATAATATCGCGGGGTGGAGCAGTTGGTAGCTCGTCGGGCTCATAACCCGAAGGTCGTAGGTTCAAGTCCTGCCCCCGCAACCATAACGTGGCGGAATAGCTCAGTTGGCTAGAGCATTCGGTTCATACCCGAAGGGTCGTAGGTTCAAGTCCTATTTCCGCTACCAAGTGTGCCGAAGTGGCGGAACTGGCAGACGCACAGGACTTAAAATCCTGCGGTGGTTAAACACCGTACCGGTTCGATTCCGGTCTTCGGCACCAAAAAGATCTAAGATATTCTTAGGTCTTTTTTTTTTATATTAGAAATTTTAAGATAGGGTTAAATTCATAATAGTTAAACTATATTGTGATTTATCATATAAAGATTAATTCTATGAAAATGGGAATAAAAATATTCCTATCAACTTCTATCAATAAAATACAAAGATGTTTTATTAATGACAAAATTTAAAAAACCGTATAATCCTTTAGGGATAAGGTATAGACTTGTTTAATAAGAAAAATTGATAAATAAGTCTAGATTAATAAATTAAGTAAATTGGAGATAAAAAAAAGAAAAGTAAGAATAATAAAGGTAAATGTCCTACGAAAAAATAAAATTAGAACCAATAAGTGACATATATCGAAAGGTGGATGGTGATATAATTTATTTACAATTTATGTAAATAAGGAGAGGTGACTTATGCAGTATGGACTAAAGGTGGAAAATTATAAGAGGGTTAATGATAAGAAAAGCGTTTTGGTAAATGAAAGAGAAAACATTTTAAGTTATCTGACTATATTATTAGCATCAATTTTAATTAGTAGAGTTACGTTGCTTTTAAATAGAGGGGACATAAGTGGAATGGCTCCATTTGGTATAGCGTTTTTAATATCCATAGGAACTTTAAAAGATATAAAGAAGTATTTAATAGCTAGTGTTGGAGTTGTTATGGGGTATATGACTATATTAAATAGTGTAGGGGACAGATATACAAATGTAGTAGTATCAGCTGTGGTTCTATTTGTATATATAACAAGCTATATGTTAGAGAAAAGAATTAAAGATACTCAGTTTTTTATAGCTGCATTTATAGGGTTTGTTTTTTGTGGCTTTTTTATAAATAAGTATACATTAGGAGTTAACATAACATTAGCGTTGATAAATACTATAATTGTAGTTCCTATATCATTTGTTCTTAGGTATGGGATTAAGTGTTTGGAAGAGTTTAAAGATAATTATTTATTTACAATAGAAGAAGTGATTAGTGCTGGGATACTTATATGTTTGATAATTTCTGGTATAGGAAATGTGAGTATATTAAACATTGAAGTAAGAAATATAATATCATATTTATTGGTTTTGGTTATAGCCTATGCTGGTGGAGGAACTTATGGTGCAGCTATGGGTGTAACAATAGGTGTTATAGTTGGATTAAGTTCCGGAGATATGATACTAGGTGTAGCAATGTATAGCTCCATAGGATTAATAGCTGGGGTGTTTAAGGATACTGGGAGAATGTTTTCATTTTTAGCATATTTTATTATGTATATAGCTCTAGCGCTATATTCTGATAATTTATATATAGCATCAGTAGTTGAAGTGATAATTTCGGGAATGATTTATATTGCTATCCCTAAAAGAGTGTATGATAAAGTTGAATTAGAGTTAAATTGTGATAGAAAAACTGATAGCATAAATAGTGTGGCATTAGATGAAATTAGGGAAGAAATATTTAATAAGGTAAAGCAAGTGAAAATTGTATTTAATTCTGTATCGGATGCTCTTAAGGTACCTAGGGGAAATACTAATCTTGTTTTTAACAAGAAGGGTACAGAACTAACAGAAAATTTGGTAGATAGGGTTTGTGCTGGATGTGTGAGAAGGGAAATATGTTGGAATCGTGAATTTACTTCTACATTTAACTCTTTTCAAACCTTATTGGAAAACTGTGAAGGAAAAAAGATGAGTTTTCCAGGAGCTTTAGAGAAAAAGTGTAAAAAGAAGTTTGAGTTAATAAAGGGAGCGGAAAAGATTATTGATAATTCCAAGGGCGAAGAGGCTTTAAAGGGGAAGTTGGAAGAAGGTAGAATGATGATAGCTTCTCATATTGATAATATGTCTAAGTCTGTTGATAAGGTTTTGTTAGATCTTAATAAAGAAGTGGAAGTTGATTATGAGATAAAAAAGTTAATTAAGAAGGCCTTCGGTAAAGTTTCTATTGAATATAAAAAAGTATTTTGTTATCGAGATGTTGATGGAAGAAGTAAAATTAAGATTACTATGAACAATTGTTGTGGTAGTAAGTATTGCTATAAAAAGATTTTGCCTATAATAACTAATGTGATGAGAAAACCTATGACTATATCGGGAGAAGGGTGTTGTATAAATCCTAAAGACAATGAATGCAGTGTGATATTTGAAGAAATGCCTAAGTTTTTTGTAAGGTCATATGGTGCTGTAAAATCCAAAGATGGAGAAGAATATAGCGGAGATTCTTATAGCTTTGGAAAAAGCGTAGGTGGATCATATGTAACTATACTAAGCGATGGTATGGGTTCAGGGCCTGATGCTGGAAGAGAAAGTAATACAACTGTTTCCTTGGTAGAACAATTCTTAGAGGCTGGATTGTCTAAAGAAACAGCAGTTGAAATGATTAATTCTATAGTTGCTTTAAAATTTGATGAGGACGAAAAATTTTCTACACTAGACTTGAATGTTGTGGATCTATATTCTGGAAAGGTAGACTTCGTAAAGATTGGTGCAGTGGCAAGTTTTATAAAACGTAATAATTCTGTTGAAGTTGTAGAAAGTAATATGCCGCCTTTTGGGTTGTTAGATAGTATGGACTTAGATGAAGTTAGAACTAATGTAAGTAATGGAGATCTAATTATTACATTAAGTGATGGTGTTTTGGATATAGATAAGAAAAATGTTGGTGTATATAGTTGGATGAAAGAGTTTCTAGAAGGTGCATCAAAAGACCCTAAACAGTTGGCTGAAGATATTATAAATAAGTCTAAAGAATTAAGCGGTGGTATATGTAATGATGATATGACTGTGGTTGTGTCTAAGGTATATTCTATGTACTAATTTTTAAGGGTTAAATAGCGGACTGATAAGGTCTGCTATTTTAATTTTTTGAATATAAAGGTAAAATAGTAGGTATAGTATTTTTTAAAGAGGTATTAATTGATGAAGATGGAGAAACGAGTATTAGAATATATATTGGAAAATGAATTGCTACAAGAAAAAGAAAAGGTTGTTGTGGGGGTGTCAGGAGGGCCTGATTCTATATGCTTATTAGAAGTATTATATAGGCTAAAAAGTCAGCTGGAGATAGAGCTGGTTGTAGCTCATATTAATCACATGCTAAGAGGAGAAGAGGCTAATGAAGATGAAAAGTATGTAAATAACTTTTGTATGGAGAGAGGTATAGAAGTTTACTCCAAGAGAATAAATATAAATGAATTTGCGAAAGAACAAAGAATGTCAACTGAAACTGCAGGTAGAGAAGCTAGATATGAATTTTTTAGAGAAGTTATGAAGAAAACTAATTCTAATAAAATTGCTACTGCTCATAATGCAAATGATCAAGTTGAAACTATATTTATGAGAATTATGAGAGGCACTGGATTAGAAGGATTAACAGGAATTCCGGTGAAGAGAGATAGTATATATATAAGACCAATTTTGTTTTTGCAAAGAGAAGAAATAGAATGGTATTGCGAAAAAAATAATTTAAATCCAAGAATTGATAAAAGTAATATGGAACGTGATTATAGTAGAAATAAAATAAGATTAGATATAATTCCGTACATGAAAGAAAATTTTAATTCGGATGTAGTAAAAGTTATAAACAGGATGGCAGATACTCTGAAAGAAGATAATGAGTTAATAGAGAGCGTTATAGATGAGTTCTTTCTTAAGTATTGTAAAGTTGAAAAAAACTATATTATTATAAGAAGTGATATTGTTGATTGTAAAAGTGTAATAATAAATAGGGTTATTAGGAGGGCCACTTCTATTATAAGTGGTAGTGGGTATAATATAGAAGCTAAGCATATTGTTGGCGTAAAAAAACTTTTACAGCTAGGAACTAATAAACGAGTAGATTTACCAAACGGTTTATATGCAGAGAATGTTTATGGAGATATTTATATAAGAAAGGTAGAAAGTGAAGGAGATAAATACTGCGAAGAGATAGTAATTAACAAAGTGGATATAGAAAGTGAATTTAGTTTTGGAGCGTATTCTATTAAGTTTGAAGTTTTAGAAAATGTAAAAAATATAAAGTTTGCAGATAATAGTTTTATAAAGTATTTTAATTATGATAAAATTAATGGTAATATTATCATTAGAACCAGAAAAAATGGAGATAAAATGACCCCGTTGGGAATGAATGGTAGGAAGAAAATAAAAGATATATTTATAGATAGTAAGGTTTCGGTGACTCAACGAGATGTAGTGCCTATTATTCAATTTGATGATGAGGTTGCTTGGTTAGTAGGTTTAAAGGTATCTAATGAATATAAAGTAACAAAAGAAACTAAAAAGTTACTAAAAATAACTGTAATGGAAAGGAATTAAGAGGATGAGGGAAGATGTTAAAGAAATACTATTTAGTGAAGAACAAATTAGTGATAAGGTAAAGGAACTTGCAGATAGAATTAGTCGCGATTATAAAGATAAGAACTTATTAGTAGTTGGTGTGTTAAAAGGATCAGTCTTATATGCAGCTGAATTAATAAAGAATATTACAGTTCCATGTGAAATTGATTTTATGGCTGTATCTAGTTATGGGAACTCTACTGAAACATCAGGTGTTGTTAGAATATTAAAAGATTTAGACCACAGTATAGAAGGGAAAGATATTTTAATAGTAGAGGATATAGTTGATAGTGGAGTAACATTAGATTATTTGTTGAAGTATTTGAAAGCTAGAAAGGCAAATAGTATAAACATAACTACATTATTAAATAAAGAAGCAAGAAGAAAAGTAGATATTGATGTGAAATATGTTGGGTTTGAAGTCCCTGATGAATTCATAGTTGGATATGGAATAGATTATGCAGAAAAGTATAGAAATCTACCTTTTATAGGAATATTAAAACCAGAGGTATATGAAAGATAGAATATAAATATAATTGTATAAAAAAATAGCGTATGTTAAAATTTAAAATAACTAGAAGAGAGGGGGGCTTTGAATGGCGAATAAAAAGAATTCAAGCTCAGCTTTATGGATAATAGTACTATTTGTTCTGGTATTTGCTGCTTTTACTATTTGGCAAACTAAAGGAACAACAGATAGCATTCCATTTAGCTTATTTCAAGAAAAGTGGAAAAGTAACGAAATTGAGAGTATAGTAATAAGACAAGATAAGATGCAAGTTCAAGGTAAAACTCGAGATAACAAGATATTTACTACGAATGCTCCAGATGAGATGATAAACTCATTATTAAAAGATAGCCCAAGAAGTGATGTTAAAATTGAATATGAAGCTCCATCTAATAATGTAGCGTGGTTAAGTATAATACCTGTGGTGTTATTAGTGGTTCTGTTTTTAGTATTTTTATTTGTATTTACACAACAGTCTCAAGGTGGAGGCGGAGGAAGAGGAGTAATGAACTTTGGAAAAAGTAGGGCTAAAATAGCCTCTCCTGATGCTAAAAAAGTAACTTTTAAGGATGTTGCAGGGGCTGATGAAGAAAAAGCTGAATTAGAGGAAATCGTTGATTTCTTAAAGCTTCCTGCTAAGTATATAGAAATGGGAGCAAGAATTCCTAAAGGAGTGCTACTAGTTGGTCCTCCTGGTACAGGTAAGACATTATTAGCGAAAGCTATAGCTGGGGAAGCTGGAGTTCCGTTCTTTAGCATATCTGGTTCTGACTTTGTTGAAATGTTTGTAGGTGTTGGAGCTTCTAGAGTTAGAGATTTATTCCAAGAAGCTAAAAAGAATGCACCATGTATTGTGTTTATAGATGAAATTGATGCAGTAGGTAGACAAAGAGGTGCTGGATTAGGTGGCGGTCATGATGAAAGAGAACAAACTTTAAATCAGTTACTTGTTGAAATGGATGGATTTGGAGTTAATGAAGGAATAATAATGATAGCTGCAACTAATAGACCTGATATTCTAGATCCTGCTCTATTAAGACCAGGAAGATTTGATAGACAAATTGTTGTAGGAGCACCGGATGTAAAGGGAAGAGAAGAAATTTTAAAGGTTCATACAAAGAAGAAGCCTCTTAGCGAAGATGTTAATCTTGAAGTGTTAGCAAAGAGAACTCCAGGATTTAGTGGGGCTGACCTAGAAAATCTTTCAAACGAAGCAGCTTTACTATCTGTAAGAAGAAGTAAAAAGCAAATTGGAATGCTTGAGATGGAAGAAGCTATTACAAGAGTAATAGCTGGACCTGAAAAGAAGAGTAGAGTTATAAGTGAACATGATAGAAAATTAACTGCCTATCATGAGGCAGGTCATGCTGTTGTCATGAGATTATTGCCTAATGCAGACCCTGTTCATGAAATATCTATAATACCAAGAGGTAGAGCTGGTGGTTATACAATGCATCTTCCAACAGAAGATAGAGCTTATACATCAAAATCTAGACTTAAAGATGAGATGGTAGGGTTGTTAGGTGGAAGAGTAGCTGAACACCTAATTTTAGGAGATATAAGTACAGGAGCTAAAAACGATATTGATAGAGCTAGTGATATTGCAAGAAGTATGGTAATGGAATATGGTATGAGTGATAAGATTGGTACTATATCATATGGATCAGACCAAAATGAAGTTTTCTTGGGTAGAGATCTAGGAAGAGGAAGAAATTTTAGTGAAGAAATTGGAGCTAAAATTGACAAGGAAATTAAATCTTTAATAGATGAAGCTTATAATAAAGCTGAAACTTTACTGAAAGAAAATATAGAAAAACTTCATGCTGTTGCAGGTGCTTTATTAGAAAAAGAAAAGCTTGAAGGTCAAGAATTCTTAAAAATATTTGATAATGCTAATAAAACAGATAATTTAGCATAATAAAAAGTGTCGAGTTTATCGGCACTTTTTATATTATGCGAAAATTAAATTTTTAATAACAATATAAAATCATAAAATCAAGGGGTGAAGACGAACAATAATACAAAGGAATGATTAAATGTACGAAAAATATTTCAAAAAAATACAGTCAATGGTATAATCTTAATATGAACTTTATAATAAGGAGGAAAAATAGTAGTGAAAAGTGATATTCAAATAGCTCAAGAAGCTAAAATGGAACCTATTATAAAAATTGCGCAAAAATTAAATTTAACAGAAGATGATATAGAATTATATGGTAAGTATAAGTGTAAAATAGGATTAGATGTATTAAATAATAACAAATCTAAAGAGGGAAAATTAGTACTTGTTACAGCAATAAATCCAACACCAGCCGGTGAAGGAAAGTCCACAGTTACAGTGGGACTTGGTCAAGCGTTGTGTAAAAAAGGGAGAAATGCAGTTATTGCGTTAAGAGAACCTTCTTTAGGTCCTGTTTTTGGCATAAAAGGAGGAGCAGCTGGAGGGGGATATTCTCAAGTTGTTCCCATGGAGGATATAAATTTACATTTTACTGGAGATATGCATGCCATAACAGCAACAAATAACTTATTATGTGCAGCTATAGATAATCACATACATCAAGGAAACCTTTTAAGAATTGATTCGAGAAGAATTGTCTTTAAAAGAGTTATGGATATGAATGATAGAGCGCTTAGAAATGTAATTGTGGGGATGGGCGGTAAAGTAAACGGATTTGTAAGAGAAGATGGGTTTATGATAACTGTTGCATCAGAAATAATGGCGATTCTTTGTTTAGCTTCTGATTTAAGTGACTTAAAGAAAAGAATGGGTGAGATTGTTGTAGCTTATGATTTAGATGGAAATCCGGTTTATGCTAAACAATTAGAAGTTGAAGGGGCTATGGCATTATTAATGAAGGATGCAATAAAACCTAACTTAGTTCAAACTTTAGAAAATACTCCTGCTATAATACATGGAGGGCCTTTTGCGAACATTGCCCATGGATGTAATTCAGTTATAGCTACTAAGTTAGCATTAAAGCTTGGTGATATAGTTGTTACAGAGGCTGGATTTGGAGCAGACCTAGGTGCAGAAAAGTTTTTAGATATAAAGTGTAGATATGGCGGGTTAAATCCAAATTGTGTAGTGGTTGTTGCTACTATTAGAGCTTTAAAACATCATGGTGGAGTTTCAAAAGAGGAATTAAGTATACCTAATGTTGAGGCTTTATCAAAAGGAATAGTTAATTTAGAAAAACAAATTGAAAATATTAAGAAGTATAATGTTCCTGTTGTTGTGGCTATAAATAGGTTTTTAACAGATAGTGATGATGAAGTTAAGTTTATAAAAGATTATTGCAATAATCTTGGTGTTAAAGTGGCTCTTTCTGATGTTTGGGCAAAAGGAGGAGAAGGTGGCTTAGAATTAGCTGATATAGTAGAAGATGTTCTGGAAAATGAAAAGTCTAATTTTAAACCAATATACAATGTTGAAAAAAGTATAGAAGAAAAAGTATTAACAATAGCTAAAGAGATATATGGAGCAGACGGGGTTCAATACAGTGTAGCAGCAAAGAGGCAAATAAAAGAACTAGAGAAGTTTGGATTAGATAAGCTTCCTATATGTATGGCAAAAACTCAATACTCTTTATCAGATAATCCATCATTATTAGGTAGACCAAGTGGGTTTGATATAACTGTAAAGGAAGTCAAAGTTTCAAATGGTGCAGGGTTTATAGTGGTATTAACAGGAGATGTAATGACAATGCCAGGTTTGCCAAAGGTTCCCGCTGCAAATAAAATGGATATATTAGAAAATGGAGAGATAGTAGGGTTATTCTAGTGGTAAGTAATGTTTATGGACTTTTAATATACTTGACAAATTATGTTGACTTGCTAAAATTATATTGTTAAATTTAAGTTATTTTACTGAAATAAAGGCAGCTTCTAATAGCTGCTTTTAATTATATTAAAGGGGTGCTTTTATGATTTTACTTGTTGATGTTGGTAACACTAATATAGTACTTGGTGTACATAAAGATAATGAGTATATAGCAAGTTGGCGTATTTCAACTGATCCTAATAAAACATCGGATGAATACGGAATACAAGTTATGCAATTATTTTCCCAAAATAATTTAGATGCAAAAGAAGTTAAGGGAATAATTATATCATCAGTTGTTCCTAATATTATGCATTCTTTAGAGAATATGATAAGAAAGTGTTTTTCTATTGAGCCTATAATAGTAGGTCCTGGAATAAAAACTGGAATAAATATTAAATATGATAATCCTAAAGAGGTTGGGGCGGATAGAATAGTAAATGCTGTTGCAGCATGTGAAAGACATAAAAGACCTGTCATAATAATAGACTTTGGTACTGCAACAACTTTTTGTGCATTAACAAGGAATGGAGACTACTTAGGCGGATGCATTGTGCCAGGAATAAAGATATCATCTGATGCTTTGTTTGAAAGAGCTGCTAAGTTACCTAGAGTTGAGTTGGAGTTACCAGAACAACTAATTTGTAAAAATACTATTTCTAGTATGCAAGCAGGTATATTATATGGTTATATTGGTCAAGTTGAATATATAGTGTCTAAAATGAAAAACGAAATGATGAGAAAAAATAGCGAGGAACCATATGTAATTGCAACAGGTGGTTTGGCTAAGTTAATATTTAAAGAAACTGATGCAATAGATGAAGTAGATGATGATTTAACATTAGAAGGTTTAAAAATACTATATTATAAAAACAAGGAGTAATTAAGATGAAAATAAGTAATCTGGTCTTTGATAACAATGTATTTTTAGCACCTATGGCCGGGGTTACTGATATTTCCTTTAGGGGATTATGCAAAGAAATGGGATGTGGATTAGTAACAACAGAAATGGTTAGTGCAAAAGCATTACACTATGGAAGTGAAAACACACAAAGCCTTTTAAGAATAGCAGAAGAGGAAAAGCCTGTAGCTGCACAAATTTTTGGTAGAGATCCAGAGATAATGGCAGAGGTTGTTGAAAAATATTTTAACAATAGAAACGATATTTGTATTATAGACGTAAATATGGGGTGTCCAGCGCCAAAAATAACTAAAAATGGTGAAGGGTCAGCTTTGATGAAGGAACCTGAATTAGCAGCTGAAATAATAAGAGCTTTGAAAAAAGTATCTAACAAACCAGTTACGGCTAAATTTAGAATGGGTTACGATGAAACATGTATAAATGCAGTGGAGTTTGCTAAAAAGTTAGAAGATGCTGGAGTTGATTCAGTAACTGTTCATGGAAGAACCAAGAAACAAATGTATGAAGGAAAGGCTAATTGGGATATCATAAGACAAGTGAAAGATGCTGTTTCTATACCTGTATTAGGAAATGGAGATGTATTTACAGCAGAAGATGCATTAAAGTTAAAAGAAGTTTCCAATTGTGATGGAATCGTTGTTGCAAGAGGTGCAATGGGAAATCCATGGATATTTAAGCAAATAGAAAGAAAGCTTAAAGGTGAAGATGATTTAATAATCACACATAAGGATAGAGTTGAAATGTGCTTAAGACATTATGAGCTTGCAATAAAATATGATGGAGAGTACAAGGCTGTAAGAGAGATGAGAAAACATGCGTCTTGGTATATTAAAGGTCTGCCAGGTTGTACGGATATAAAAAATCATATGAATACACTAGATAATAGTGAAGAAGTGATTGAAATATTAAGAAAATATAGAGATCAGTTATCATAAATTTAGTTATTAAAATATAAATTTAGAAAATAGGAATTAAATTTATATAAAATGATATAATATTTAAACAGATATTGTTTAAATATACGGGTATTAATCGTAACAATTAGGTTATATAATGTTATTATATAACTTGAGTGGTAAGAGTGGGATACCCTTAATTATCATTTATTGACATATTATATTGGCTGATTTATAATATGTTAAATACTTTTAGGAATTAATAAAACCAACCTGCCAGGTTGATAAAGGGGAGTATAATATGAGTGAAACTAAAAAATTTCTTATGACGTATGAAGGTGTAAAAAAGCTAGAAGATGAATTAGAATATTTAAAAGCAGTAAAAAGAAAAGAAATAACTGAAAAAATAAAAGTGGCTTTAGGGTATGGAGACTTAAGTGAAAACTCTGAATATGATGAAGCTAAAAATGAGCAAGCTTTTACAGAAGGAAGAATTCTTCAACTAGAAAATATGTTAAAGAATGCTGAAGTTGTTGATGAGTCAGAAATACCAACAGATACTGTTTCTGTGGGTTCAATAGTAAAGGTAAAAGATTATGATTTTGATGAAGAAGTTGAGTACACTATAGTTGGTTCAGCTGAAGCAGATCCAATGAACTTTAGGATATCTAATGAATCACCAGTTGGAAAAGGGTTAATTGGTAAAAAAGTTGGGGATGTTGTAGAGGTTAATGTACCAGATGGAGTTTCAAAATTTGAGGTACTTGATATAAGAAGAGCATAACGGAGGGATGTAAATGTCAACTGAGGAAATGAATATTCAAGAATTAGAATCTCAGTTCAGTGAACAAGAAAGATTAAGAAGAGAGAAACTAGCTGAATTAAAGAGTGAAGGAAAGGACCCATTTGATGTATATAAGGTTGATAGAACTCATACATCAGAACAAGTAAAGTCTAACTTCGAAGATTTAGAAGGTAAAGAAGTTACTGTTGCAGGTAGAATAATGTCTAAGAGGGGACAAGGAAAGGTTGTTTTCTCTGATGTGCATGATAGAGACGGAAAAATCCAATTATTCATTAAGATTGATGAAGTTGGGGAAGAACAGTTAAAATCATATAAAACATTTGACTTAGGAGATATGGTAGAGGCTACAGGAGAAGTTTTTAAAACTAGAACCGAAGAAATATCTATAAAAGTTAAGAGTTTTCAATTAATTTGTAAGTCTTTAAAGCCATTACCAGAAAAGTGGCATGGATTAAAAGACCCAGATTTAAGATATAGACAAAGAGAAGTAGATCTTATAACTAACCCAGAAGTAAAGGATACTTTTATTAAGAGAAGTCAAATTATAAGAGGAATAAGAGAGTTCTTAGATAATAGAGGATTTTTAGAAGTTGAAACACCAATACTATCTCCTATAGCAGGTGGGGCAGCAGCTAGACCATTTATAACACATCATAATACATTAGATATTGATATGTATCTTAGAATTGCTACTGAGCTTTATTTAAAGAGACTTATTGTTGGTGGATTTGAAAAAGTTTATGATATGGGTAAGAACTTTAGAAATGAAGGTATGTCTGTAAGACATAACCCTGAATTTACTATGATAGAGTTATATGAAGCTTATTCTGATTATAATGATATGATGAAAATTATGGAAAACTTAGCGGCATATGTTTGCGAAAAAGTAAATGGTACAACTAAGGTTATGTACCAAGGAACAGAAATAGACTTTAAGCCACCATGGAGAAGAATAACTATGGTTGATGCTGTTAAGGAATATGCAGGAATAGATTTTAATGCTATTGCATCTGATGAAGAGGCACAAGCTATTGCAAAGGAAAAGCATTTAGAATTCCCTAAGCCATTAAACACTGTAACAAAGGGTGAAGTGTTAAATGCTCTTTATGAAGAGTTTGCTGAACAACACATGATACAACCTACATTTGTTATGGATTACCCAGTAGAGATTTCACCTCTTACAAAGAAAAAGAGAGGGAACGAAATGTTTACTGAAAGATTTGAGGGATTTGTATTTGGAAGAGAAATCTGTAATGCGTATTCTGAATTAAATGATCCAATAGTTCAAAGAGAAAGATTTGAACAACAAGCTAAAGAAAGAGAACTTGGAGATGATGAGGCGTATATGATTGATGAAGAATTCATGAGCGCTTTAGAAACAGGTATGCCTCCAACTGGTGGATTAGGATTTGGTGTTGATAGATTAATAATGTTCTTAACTGATGCACCATCAATAAGAGACGTATTATTATTCCCAACAATGAAACCACAAACAAATAATTAACATAAAAAAGGAGTTAATTCGATTAACTCCTTTTTCTTTTCTATCTTTAAAATGCTCTGTTTTTTTCGCGAATACTACTATATTTGAAATATTTTAAAAAAAGTGTTGCATTTATAGATAAAGCTGATATAATATCTAATGTAATGACGTTCCGCGATAGCTCAATGGTGGAGCACTCGGCTGTTAACCGATAGGCTGGAGGTTCGAGTCCTCTTCGCGGAGCCAA
>NZ_JADPAA010000009.1:0-125495 GCF_015669365.1 Clostridium sp. 1001283B150210_160208_E6
AGACTACCTCCTATTTGTTGTGCTTTAAATAAGTGTATATGGTAGTTATTGGAGTAAATGTAATAAATAAATAAATATAAAAATAGCAACAAAAAAGGACCGTCTACGTAAATGATTTTTAATCATTTACGAGACAGCCTCTTTTTTCTTTGAATAAATGGACCAATTAATCACATAATAACTTTGTGATAATAAGTTTGAATGGAGGATGCACTATGAAAGTAAGACGAATAATAGTGGCAGTATTTATAGCATTATTAATGATAAAAGTACCTGTTATGGCTGAAGAAGTATCAAAAGGCATTGTACTTATAGATGCTGGTCACGGTGGCATTGATGGTGGTGCACAATCAAAAAATGGAACTATTGAAAAAGATATAAATCTTCAAATTAGTAAAAGATTAAAAGAAAGACTTGAAAAAGAGGGATATAAAGTATATATGACTAGGGAAGAAGATAAAGAATTATCTCCCAAAAAGGTAAAAGATTTAGAGGCTAGATGTAAAATGAAGATAGAAACTAAATGTGATGTTTTCATTTCAATACATCAAAATAAGTTTAATAGCGAAAAATGTTTTGGAGCTCAAGTATGGTATGCAAGTAACGAAAAAAGTATGAAGTTAGCAAAGTATGTACAAGATTCATTAAAAGAAGGAGTAAAAGATAATAATAAGAGATTAGAAAAGGCTGCAAAAGAACAATATAAGATATTAAGGGATAAATATGATGGCGCTTGTTTAATAGTAGAATGTGGTTTCTTATCAAATAATGAAGAAGAACAAAGGTTAAAGAGCGAAAGTCATCAAAATCAAATTGTAGATGGAATAACAATTGGAATAAATAAATATTTTGATGAAATAAAATAAATTTCCGGGGAAATATGTAGAAGAAAGAAGGTGTTTGTATGCACCTTCTTTTTTATTACGAATTTTGCAAGTAATTGAAAAGTAAATGAACTATTAGTATAATATGGATGTAAATTATATTAGAGGTGAAGTTTATGAGAGAGATAAATGTGAAAGAAATAGAAAATGTAGTTAAACAATTATGCATTGATGCAAATTATTATATAAGTGATGACATAAAAGATGCTTTAAGTAAGTTTAAAGAAGAGGAACCATTCACCATAGCTGAAGATGTATTAGATAAAATTTTATTAAATGCAGATATAGCTACTAATGAGAATGTCCCAATATGCCAAGATACTGGAATGGCTTGTGTTTTCATAGAAGTTGGACAAGATGTTCATTTTGTTGGGGGCTTACTTGAAGATGCAATTAATGAAGGGGTAAGAAAAGGATATGATGAAGGATTTTTAAGAAAATCAGTAGTAAAGGATCCTATAGATAGAATAAATACTAAAGATAATACTCCAGCTGTCATATACTATAATCTAGTAAGAGGGGATAAAGTTAAAGTTACTTTGGCACCTAAAGGGTTTGGTTCTGAAAATATGAGCAAAATAGCAATGCTAAAACCAGCTGATGGTTTAGAAGGTGTTAAAAAGTTTATTTTAGATACAGTTAAGCAAGCTGGACCTAACCCATGTCCCCCTATGGTTATTGGAGTTGGAATTGGTGGTACTTTTGACAAGGCTGCATATTTGGCTAAGAAGGCATTGATTAGACCAATAAATGAAAGAAATAAAAATGAATTTTATAAAGATCTTGAAATTGAACTTTTAGAAAAAGTTAATGAGTTAGGTATAGGACCACAAGGGTTTGGTGGAAGAACAACAGCCATTGGATTAAATATAGAGACTTATCCTACTCACATAGCAGGGTTACCTGTTGCAGTAAATATAAATTGTCATGCTACAAGACATAAAGAGGTAATATTATAGGAGGTAATTATGGAAATAAATTTAAAAACACCATTAACTGAAGAAAAAGCAACAAGCTTAAAGGCTGGAGATACTATATTATTATCAGGGACAATTTATACGGCAAGGGACGCAGCACATAAAAGGTTGATAGAATTAGTAAATAGGGGAGAGGAGTTGCCTTTCAATATTAAAGATGAAATAATTTATTACGTTGGTCCTACTCCGGCAAAGCCTGGGGAAGTTATTGGTTCAGCAGGACCAACTACTAGTTATAGAATGGATCCATATGCTCCTACGCTTTTAGATTTAGGTCTTAAGGGAATGATAGGAAAAGGTTCAAGAAGTGAAGAGGTAATAAATGCAATTATAAGAAACAAGGGCATTTACTTTGGTGCTATTGGAGGAGCAGGAGCGTTAATAGGTAAAAGTATTATTAGTTCAGAAATAATAGCATATAACGATTTAGGTGCAGAAGCTATTAGGAAAATTGAAGTTAAAGATATGCCTTTAGTTGTTATAATAGATACTGAAGGAAATAATTTATATGAAATTGGACAAAAGGAATATTTAGATAGCAAAAAAGCCAGATAAAATATCTGGCTTTTTATTATAGGTTTTGGAATCCACGCCCTTTAACTTCAGAAACGTCTAATATACTAATAAAGGCTTTCGGATCACATGATAATATTCTGTTTTTTAAGGTAATCATCTGTCTAGAGGTAACTAGACAGTACAACATTCTCTTGTCTTGATCTGTAAACTCTCCTCTTGCAGGAAGAGTAGTAACTCCCCTATGCATATCAGCTATTATGTATTTAATAATTTCTTCTTCTTTTTCCGTTAGTATCATCATTAACTTTTTACTTGAGAAACCTCTTATAACTTGGTCCAATACAAGACCTTGGATAAACATTGATATTAATGTATATAAAGCTCTAGGAATACCAAATATTATAGCTCCTATAGTTACTATTATTAAATTTATAGCAAAGTTAACTGCTCCTATATTAAAATTAGAATATTTTTTTCTAATTAGCATGGTTATTATATCTGTACCACCAGCAGAGCCATTACGTAAAAAAACAAGTCCATAACCTATTCCGCATAAAACCCCTCCATAAATACAGTAAAGAAGCATATCATTTACTTTTATATATGAAGAAAATTGCTTAGTAATGATTAGTGACGTTGATAAGGAAACCATACCTATGGCAGAATAAATAGTAAAATCTTTACTCAACTTTTTGTAACTTAATATAAAAAGTGGAATATTTAAAATAAAAAGAGTAATACCAGAAGAGATATTCCACATGTATTCTAAAATAAGTGCAATACCTGTAGCACCACCACTTAATAATTGAGCATGACTCAAAAATAAGTTAATACCTAAAGATGCTGTAAAACAACCAATAAAAATAATAATTACGTCTAAAATAAAGCTTTTGTTATTTTTTATATTTTCCATAAAAAAACCCCTAAATTAAAAAATTAATCATTTGATTTATACTCCCTGTCCATTATATATAAAGAAAAAGAGAAATAAAACACTTTACTGTGAAAATTATAGTAAAATTATAAATAGAGGTGATAGTTATGGGTAGAATAAATTTGCCAGGGAGTAAGGAAAACAAAAAGATTTTACTTATTATACTAATAATTATTGCTATAATTGTTATAGCAAAATTTAAGATAGATAATAAGCAAACCAATACTTTTCAGTTTGAAAATAATGAATATAGTATAGAAGAAGGAAAGTAATAAAAACTTAATAAAGGATTATTAAAGATATGATTTAATAAGAATAGGATATAATTTAAATATATAAGTTTAAGGGGGCAATTCGTGTGTATAATGTTTTGGTTGTAGACGATGAAAAAGAAATTAGAGATGCCATTGAAATATATCTTAGAGGAGAAAAGTTGAATGTAATAAAGGCTGAAGACGGTTTAGAGGCTTTAGATATATTAGAGGGTAAACAAATACATTTAATTATATTAGATATAATGATGCCTAAATTAGATGGAATAAAGACATGCCTAAAAATTAGAGAAAGTAAAAATATTCCTATAATAATGTTATCAGCCAAAGGAGAAGATTCTGATAAAATTTTAGGATTAAATGTAGGTGCTGATGATTACATAACAAAGCCATTTAACAATTTAGAGTTAGTAGCGAGAGTTAAGTCCCAATTAAGAAGATATGAAAAACCTTTGAGTATAGAAGAGAGTTCAGTGATAAAGGTAAAAGATTTAGAAATAGATACTTTACTTAAGAAAATAACTGTAAGAGGAGAAGAGATAAAAGCTACAGCAACAGAGTATAAAATATTACTTTTATTAGCTTCAAATTTAGGTCGAGTTTTCTCAATAAAAGAAATATATGAGAAGGTTTGGGAAGAGCCATTTTATAAAAGTGAGAATACAGTTACTGTTCATATAAGAAGAATAAGAGAGAAAATAGAATTAAATACAAAGGAGCCTGAGTATATTAAGGTGGTGTGGGGTATTGGCTACAAAATTGAAAAAGAAAATTAAGAGCTATTTTAATCATATATGGATGATTGAGATATTAGTAGTAGCACTTACTTGTATATTTTTTGGAGTTGAGATATATAAAGATGTATTTACTAGGTATTATTCGAAGAATTTAGCGGCTATGCAAGCAACTATAAATCCTAAGGGATTTTATAAGCAGACATTTCTGGATGAAGTAAAAGGACTTCAAAAGTATATTTATAATAATACATTTGGATTAGAAGAATTATATTATAATGACAAAAATAGAGAAGAGATTCTAAAAGCATACTTTATTAATAATTCATATGAAGGTAGCGATATAGATTCAAGTGATAGTAAGCTATACTTTATTATACGAGATAAGAGAGATAATTCTATTATAACGAATGATTTTAGTGATGCATTAAGTGTAAGTGATGGATTAACAGAGCAGGATATACAGGATTATTTATATAGTAAGTATAAAGGACGTGAAATGCTTAAGATAAGTGATAACGAGAATACTTCCGAAGAGAACTTAGTGTATAATAGCGGTGTATTATCAAACTTTCAGGAATATTACTATTCAGATATAAATAGATATACAAATATTAATAATTTAAAGATTGCTATTTTAAACTTCATAATTATTTTTATTGCTATATTCATGCTTATGAAAATAATTTTTGTATTTGTAAGAAGTAGAGGCAAAGTTGAATTAAGAGGAAATTTTGTAAAAAGCGTAATATTTGTACTTAAGTATGGCATTACTTATAAGGAAACTAGAAGGACATTAATGATAACTTTTTGCAGTTTGTCACTATTTTTTATAGTATATTTATACTTATTAGCAGTAAATGGTGGGTATGAGAATAATATATTGGCTAAGTTTTTTTCTATGTATCCATTTAAGGGAAGCTTCTTGATAATGTTATTGCCTATGATAGGAATAATCTATTCATTAAAGAAATCTATTGAAATAATTAAGGTGAATGAAGCTATTAAAAAATCTGACGATGGAAATATAAACTATGAAATTGAAGAGCAATGTAGTCCGGAGGTTAGGGAATTACTTAATAATATAAGTAAAATAAAAGAAGGATATAGTATTGCAGTAGAAGACGCATTGAGAAATGAAAAATTAAAAACAGAGCTTATTTCTAATGTATCCCATGATTTAAGAACACCATTAACTTCCATAATAAATTATGTAAATATTTTAAGACAAGATATAACTAAAGATGAGAAGGAAGATTATCTAGCTATTGTTGAAAAGAAAGCTAAGAAGCTTAAGGTTTTAATTGATGATTTGTTTGAGATGTCTAAGATTAATAGTGGCAAGATGGAATTGTTTAAGGACAATATTGATATAGTTTCCCTTATTCATCAAACCATAGGGGAATACTATTATATATATGAAAGCAAAAATATAGAATTTAAGGTTGATAGCTATAAAGAAGAGGTATATATTGATCTAGATGGAAAGTTAATTTCAAGAGCTATAGAGAATATCATAATAAATGCTATGAAGTATTCATTAGAAGGGACTAGGGTATATGTAGATATTAGAGAAAAAGATGGATACATTGTTCTTTCTTTTAAGAATATATCTAACTATGAAATGGACTTTGATAATAAGGAGATATTTGAAAGATTTGCAAGAGGAGATGCTTCTAGAAATTCTAGAATAGAGGGGTCAGGATTAGGCTTAGCTATAACTAAAAGTATAATTGAATTACATGATGGAAAAGTATATATAACAAGAGAGGGAGATATGTTTAAAATATTTATATATCTACCTTTTAATAAAGAGAATGAAGTAGACCTAGGATAATCCTAGGTCTATTTTTTGCCCTTAGGTAATAAATTTTATCTATTAATAACTGTTACAGATAAGCGGAGTAATATGGAGTAAAATAATAAAAAGATATAATTTTTAACCACAAAAGGAGTATATAGAATTTTACATAATTATTCATAAAAATTATAATGTACTATATGTTGTATCGGAATTAGGGAATGATAAAAAATAATACTATATATAGTGGAGGAATTAAGGTGGAAAAGATAGAGAAGTTATGTAGAGAGGGACTCTTAGCAATTAAAGATGATGAGGGAATATATACATTAGATAGGCTGAAAGAAGCTTTAGAGCATATTATAACACCTAAGATGAATGATAAACAACTTATGGAATGTATCATTCAAGTATCATTAGAGTTAACTACGGAGATGGAACCAAAGTGGCAATATGTTTCAGCTAGATTATATACTCTTAAGCTTTATGAGGAAGTGAAAAAAATAAGGGGAGTAGAAAGTGAGTCCGGATTATATTCAGACTTGTATAAATTTATTGAGGAGTTAACTGAGGAAGGCTTATACGGAAAATATATATTGGAAAGTTATACAGAAGAGGAAGTTAAAGAATTAGAGAGTGCAATAAAGCCTGAAAGAGATTTTTTATTTACCTATAGTGGAATAAGTTTATTAAGTAAGAGATATCTTGTTCATAACTATGATAGGGAGGTTGTTGAATTACCTCAACAAATGTTTATGGGAATTGCTATGCACTTAGCTATTCCTGAAAAAAAAGAGAATAGAGTGAATTGGGCTATAAGATTTTATGATGTATTAAGTTCATTAAAAGCAACTATGGCAACTCCAACTATGTCGAATGCAAGAAAACCTTTCTATCAATTAAGTTCATGTTTTATTGATACTGTTGATGATAGCTTGAAGGGGATATATAAATCTCTTGATAATTTTGCAGAGGTATCAAAGTTTGGTGGTGGCATGGGCATATATATAGGGAAGGTAAGAGCATTAGGCTCTGCTATAAGAGGCTTTAAGGGAGCATCAGGAGGAATAATACCTTGGATAAAACTATTTAATGATACAGCTATAGCAGTAGATCAGCTAGGCGTTAGAAATGGTTCAGTAGCTATTTGGTTAGATGCATGGCATAAGGATTTGCCTGAATTTCTTCAATTAAGAACAAATAACGGTGATGATAGAAAGAAAGCACATGATATTTTCCCAGGACTATGTTATCCAGAATTATTTTGGAAATTAGCAGAAACTGATATTGATGCTAATTGGTATATGATGTGCCCACATGAAATAAGAACTGTAAAAGGATATTCATTAGAGGATTTCTATGGAGAAGAGTGGGAAGAAAGATATTATGATTGTGTTGATGATTGCAGAATAGAAAAGAGAGTAATGTCTGTAAAAGATATAGTAAGGTTAATAATTAAGAGTGCGGCAGAAACAGGAACACCATTTGCATTTTATAGAGATACTGTAAATAGGATGAATCCTAACAAGCATAAGGGAATGATATATTCATCTAATCTATGCACAGAAATAATGCAAAATATGAGTCCTATGGAAATAAGGAAATCAGAGATAGTTGACGAAAATGGAGATAAAATTGTTGTAGAAAAAACTAAGTCAGGAGATTTTGTAGTGTGCAATTTATCTTCTATAGTTCTAGGAAATGTAGATGTACTTAATGATAAGGAGCTAGATTATGTAGTAGAAACTCAAATTAGAGCAATGGACAATGTTATAGATTTAAATTATTATTCTGTACCTTTTGCTGATATTACTAATAAAAAGTATAGAGCTATAGGATTAGGAACAAGTGGATATCATCATATGCTTGTAAATAATAGAATTCATTGGACATCAGATAAACATTTAGATTTTGCTGATAAGGTATATGAGAAAATAAATTATTATGCAATTAAGGCAAGTATGAAGATAGCTAAAGAAAAGGGAGCATATTCAGAATTTGAAGGCTCAGATTGGCAAAACGGAGATTATTTTTCCTTAAGAAGATATGATTCTGATGAATGGAATTCCTTAAAAGAAGAGATTAATAAATATGGGATAAGAAATGGATATATTATGGCAGTGGCTCCAAATGGTTCTACAGCTACAATTGCTGGTACAAGTGAAGGCGTAGACCCTATAATGTCTAGGTTCTTTTTAGAAGAAAAGAAGGGAAGCATAGTGCCTAAAACTGCACCGCAGCTATGTGATGATAATTATTGGTACTATAACTCTGCTTATAATATAGATCAAGAATGGTGCGTTAAAATAAATGGAATAAGGCAAAGACATATAGATCAAGGACAATCATTTAATTTATATATAACAACAAATTATACAATGAGAGGTATAATGAATCTTTATGTTGAAGCTAATAAGTGTGGAGTTAAATCAATTTACTATGTAAGAAGTAAATCCTTAACAGTAAGTGATTGTGAAAGTTGTTCAGCATAAAAATATTTAGAAGGTGAAAGTTATGGAGATAAATAGAAAACCGTTGTTTAATGAATTTGGGGATACTGAAGTTAGTAAAAAAAGAATGATTAATGGTAATACCACAAATTTAAATGACTTTAATAATATGAAGTATGGATGGGTTAGTGATTGGTATAGGCAGGCTATGAACAACTTTTGGATACCAGAAGAAATTAATTTATCACAAGATTTGAAGGATTATTTTAAATTGAATGAGGCAGAGAGAAGTGCATACGATAAAATATTATCATTTTTAATATTTTTAGATTCAATTCAAACTGCAAATTTGAGCAATATATCAAACTATGTTACAGCAAGTGAAGTTAATCTGTGTTTGACAATTCAAGCATTCCAAGAAGCTGTTCATTCACAAAGTTATAGTTACATGTTAGATACAATATGTTCTCCAGAGAAGAGAAATGAAATATTGTACCAGTGGAAGGATGATAAAATATTATTAGAAAGAAATAAATTTATAGGAGAGCTATATAATAATTTTCTAAGGGAGCCTAATAAGTATAATCTAGTAAAGACAATTATGGCTAATTATATATTAGAAGGAATATACTTCTACTCTGGATTTATGTTTTTTTATAATTTGGAGAGAAATGGTAAGATGCCTGGATCTGCACAGGAAATTAGATATATAAATAGAGATGAGAATACTCATTTATGGCTATTTAGAAATATAATTAAAGAACTTCAGAAAGAAGAACCAGAGCTATTTAATGAGAAGTTAAAAAAAGAATTGGTAGATATGATGAAGAATGGTGTCAATAATGAGATTGCATGGGGACATTATGTAATAGGTGATAACATACAAGGAATAAATAAAAAATTGATAGAAGATTATATCAAGTATTTAGGAAATTTGAGGTTAAGTGCTATAGGATTACCTAAAATATACGATGGGTATGATAAAAATCCTGCATCGTGGGTAGATATATTAGCAGATGCTAATTCAGTTAAAACAGACTTTTTTGAAGCAAAATCTACAGCGTATGCAAAAGCTGCCACTCTGATAGATGACTTATAAAAGTTGTTATCACAGCTAAATTTAATTGAATTAAAAGTTTTAATATAAAATGTTAAAAAAGAAAGAAATTAAATAATAGGTGTTAACATGTTTTGAAAATATGTTATAATGATTAATGGTTGCATTTATAATGTAAAAGGTTTACTATAGGGTATTAATTTATTTAAATAAGAGTTTTGAGATGGTTAAATTAGTGGAATATATAGTTTGAGGAGGATCATTAATTATGAAAAAAGGTATTGCTGCTTCAAAAGGTTATGCAATAGGAACTGTATTTTTACAAGAACATGAAGAAATAGTTATAACAGATCAAAAAGTTACAGATGTAGCTGCTGAAAAAGAAGCTTTACAAAAATCTTTAGATGCTTCAAGAGCTCAATTAGAAAAGATTAAAGAAAAAGCTGCTACAGAAATGGGAGAAGAAAAGGCTGCTGTATTTGAGGCTCATATAACATTATTAGACGACCCAGAATTCACAGGGGCTATGGCTATGGAGATTGAGTCAAATAGTATAAATGCTATGAAGGCTGTAGACAATGTTACTAATATGTTTGTATCGATCTTTGAATCAATGGAAGATGTATATATGAGAGAAAGAGCTGCTGATATTAAAGATGTATCTAAGAGAATAATTGCTAACTTAGCTGGTAAGGGTGCAGATGCGTTTGCTATAACTGAAGCTAATACTGTAGTAGTTGCTCATGATTTAACTCCATCAGACACTGCTCAATTAGATAGAAGTAAAGTTGTAGGTTTCATTACAAACATAGGTGGAAGAACTTCTCATGCTGCTATTATGGCAAGAACATTAGAAATTCCAGCAGTTTTAGGATTAGGAGATATTACTTCAGTTGTTAAAACTGGAGATAAGATAATAGTAGATGGTATTACAGGTGATGTAATAATAAATCCATCAGAAGATGTAATAGCTGAATACGAAGCTAAAAAAGAAAAGTTCAAAGCAGAACAAGAAGAATTAAAGAAGTTAATAGATGTTAAGACTACTACTAAATCAGGAAAGAGAGTAGAAGTTTGTGGTAACATAGGTAAACCAGAGGACGTACTTGGTGTTATTGCTAATGGTGGAGATGGTGTTGGTCTATTCAGAACAGAATTCTTATACATGGATAGAGACAATGCTCCAACTGAAGAAGAACAATATGAAAGCTACAAGTTTGTTCTTGAAAAAATGGAAGGTAAACAAGTTGTTATCAGAACATTAGATATCGGTGGAGATAAAACTTTACCATACTTACCATTACCAGAAGAAATGAACCCATTCTTAGGATACAGAGCAATAAGACTTTGCTTAGATAGAAAAGAAATATTCAAGGTTCAATTAAGAGCATTATTAAGAGCTTCTGTTTACGGAAACTTATGTGTAATGTTCCCAATGATCTCTGGATTAGAAGAATTCCAAAATGCTAAGGCTGTTGTTGAAGAATGTAAGGCTGAATTAAGAGCAGAAGGAAAAGAATACTCAGATTCAATTCAATGGGGTATCATGGTTGAAATTCCAGCTGCAGCAGTATATGCTGACGAATTAGCTAAACATGTTGATTTCTTCTCAATAGGAACAAATGACTTAATTCAATACACATTAGCTGCTGATAGAATGAGTGAAAAGGTATCATACCTATATAACCCAATGCATCCAGCAGTATTAAGATTAATAAAGATGACTATCGATGGTGCTCATAAGCATGGTAAGTGGGTAGGAATGTGTGGAGAAATGGCAGGAGATGAAGCTGCTATTCCAACACTAGTAGAATATGGATTAGATGAGTTCTCAATGAGTGCTACATCAATTTTAAATGCTAAAAAGATAATATTAGATCAAGAATAATATAAAAACACTCGCTTATGCGAGTGTTTTTTTTGCAAAGTTATTCCACAATTGATGAAATAGAAAATGCTTGGGATTCATATTGCATATATTAAAAATGAAATTCTAGGGATATTTAGTTTTAGAATAAAGGTGTTGCCGAATAAGCAACGCCTTTATTTTATAAAATATAAATATAAAATCTATTATAAGCACACAATATTTATGTGATAGAATATAAGTTGAAAAATAAGGAGATTATATAGCAATATGGAAAAGTTATTAAAGATGTTCTTTTCTTTTTTTAAGATTGGAGCATTTACATTTGGCGGTGGATATGCCATGATTCCGCTTATTGAAGAAGAGGTTGTTAATAAGAATAAGTGGATAGAAAAAGAAGAATTTATGGATATGTTAGTCATATCTCAGAGCTTTCCAGGTGCATTAGCAATTAATTGCTCAACATTTATAGGATACAAATTAGGAGGTATGATTGGAGGTATAATTGCAATATTAGGAGTAACGTTACCATCCTTTATAATAATATTATTTGTAGCTACAGTATTTATGCAATTTAGGGATAATTACTATGTAAATTTAATATTTAAGGGGATTACAGCTGCAGTACCTATGTTAGTTTTAGCTGGTGTAGTAAGCTTATTGAAAGGCGTAAATAAAAATATATCTAATTTAATAGTTGGAATTATAGCTTTAATTTCATTAGTAGTATTTGATATTCATCCTGTTATAGTTATTATTTGTTCAGCTATTTATGGAATGATATTTCTTAGAGAGAAGGTGGAATAATGGAGACCCTATTAAAATTATTATTCACATTCTTTAAGATAGGTTTATTTAGCTTTGGTGGTGGATATGCAATGATACCATTCATGCAAAGAGAAATTATTGAAAAACATCAGTGGTTAAGTAGCAGCGAATTTGTAGATATAATAGGGATATCTCAAATGACACCAGGACCAGTATCAGTTAATTCAGCAACTTTTGTAGGATATAAAGTTAGTGGAATAGTAGGAAGTATTTTTGCTACATTAGGGATAACAGTGATTTCTTTTATACTTGTATCTATTGCATCTAAGGCTATAGATAAGTTTAAGGAATCTAAATATTTAAAGGCAGCACTTTTAGGAATGAGGCCTGTTCTTATTGCATTAATAATAAATGCATTTATATCTTTAGCTAAAGATGCATATGTAGATGTGAAATCTATTATAGTTACTCTGATTGTAGGAGGATGTTTATTATCTAAAAAGATTCATCCTATACTTACAATAGTAATAGCAGGTTTATTAGGAATTATATTGTGGGGGATTATTTAAATGAAACAAAAGAATAATAATAAATTATATTCAAAGGCAATTAAATATTATGAAGAAGGAAAGCTTGAGAAAGCATTATTACAGTGTGAAGAGGCAATAAGTTTAAATTTAAGGAATTCTGCCGCATTGAATTTAAAAGGACTTTTATTATATTTAAAAGGAAACTTAGATGAGGCAGTTGCTACTTGGAAGATTAATGCGGATTTTAATGATGATAAAATTGCAAAAAATTATATTCAAGATAGTAAAGCTGATTATAGTAGGGTGAAATTATTTAATGAAGGAAAAAAACATTTAGCTAAATTAGAAATAGATGAAGCTATAGAGAGCTTTATGAAATGTAGGGAAAGTGATTTTAATTCATTAAATGTAAATATCTCTTTAGCAAAGTGCTATTTTAAAAAATGTGATTATGCTTTAAGCTCATATTATTTAATAAAAGCTCTAGAAATAGATAGATTTAATAATGAGGCAAATAATATAAAAAAGAGTATAGAGTCATATAGTAATGAAAAAGTGAATGTAGGCAATAATTTATTAGATCTGAAGAAGGTTATAGTTTGTATAGGAATTATATTAATAATTATTGCTGTACCTTTAATAAGTAAGGTATATATATCTTCTGTAAAACAGAAGGAAAGTATGGACGAGCAGTATCTTAATTATAATAATATGAATGAAGATACTGAAAAAGAAGATAATAAAGAAGAGAGTTCTGTAGACTTGAGCAAAATAGATACATATATAAATGAAAAAAAATATCTAGGATTACATAATATAATAAGTAAAGTTAGGTTAGAGGATTTAAGCAAAGAAGAACAAGTATTGTATTATAAGGGCAAAGAAGCTTTAGAAGCTAATTGTGTTGATTATTTATATAAAAGAGGAATGGAATCTTATAATAATAAAAAATATGAGAATGCAAAAAGTGATATGAATTTAGCTTGTATATATGGAAGAGAAAATTACCTATACCCACATATCTTGTTTTTTAATGCGGTGATTGAAGAAAAGTTAAATGATTTTGATGAATCAATAAAGTTTTATGAAGAATACGAGAAGTTATTTTCTAAAGGAGAATATATTGAAGAAGTATTGTATAAATTAGCGTTAATGTACAAGGAGAAAGATATTAATAAAAGTATTTACTATGCAAAGAAGTTAAAAAAGAGCTACTCGGAATCTATTTATTATAATAAAAATATACAGAATATCTTAGAGCTTAATTAGAAGGGATGTGTCTTTGTGATAACTGTAATAAGGGATGTAGAAGTATATTCGCCTGAATATTTAGGTAAGAAGAATGTAGTTGTGGTAGGAAACAAGTTTGAAGGAATATATGATGAAATAAATATACCTAGTGATTTTATAGAGATAAAGGTAATTGAGGGAAAAGGTAAATTGATGTTTCCTGGATTTATAGATGCTCATGTACATATATTAGGTGGAGGGGGAGAAAGTGGCTTCTCATCAAGGACACCAGAAATTAAGTTTACAGATTTGACTAAGGCAGGAATTACTACAGCAGTAGGATGTTTAGGGACAGATAATGTGTGTAGGGATGGAAAAGCTTTGGTAGCTAAAGCAAAATCACTTGATGTAGAAGGGATTACGACCTATTGTTATACAGGCTCTTACTCAATTCCTGTTAAAACAGTTACTGAAAGTATAAAAGAAGATTTGATGATGATAGATAAGTATATAGGAGTTGGAGAAATTGCTATATCAGACAATAGAAGCTCGCAACCTACATATGAACAATTTTTAGATGTTATTGCACAAGCTAGAGTAGCTGGTTTATTATCAGGAAAAGCTGGAGTTGTTAATATTCATGTAGGTAGTGGAAAACGTAAACTAGATATGATATTTAGAGTATTGAAGGAAACAGAAATTCCTGCTACGCAATTAATGCCTACTCATGTTAATAGAAATACTGAGTTGTTTGAACAAGGAATAGAGTTAGTAAAGCAAGGTGGCTATATAGACTTAACTACAAGTTCAGATCCTAACTTTTTAGAAGAGGGAGAATTATCAGCTAGTGAAGGTTTAAAAAGGGCCTTGGATACTGGAATAAATATAAATAATATTACATTTACATCAGATGGAAATGGTAGTATGCCTAAATTTGATGAGAATGGAAAATTAATTGGATTAGGAATTTGTTCTGTAAGTAGTTTATATAATGAAGTTAAAAGAGCAATAAAAGAACAAAATGTTCCTATAGAAATAGCAGTGAAAGTTATTACATCGAATGTAGCTGACTTATTACGTTTAGGTAATAAAGGTAGAATTATATCAAGGAAAGATGCTGATTTTGTGCTAGTTGATAAGGATGATTTATCAATTACAGATGTATATGCAAAAGGCGAAGCGTTAATAGAAGAAGGAAGAATAATTAAAAAAGGTATTTTTGAATAAGAAAAGAGGGTTATAAAAACCCTCTTTTTAACATTTGAAAAATACGTGGTTACCAATTGATTTGGTATCCTTTTTTTGTGTTTGTTTCATCCATGAGCAGGTAGCTATGGCAGGATTGTAGAAGTAAAGAGCTTCATTTGTTGGATCCTTACCATTAATAGCTTCATAGACAGCATCATAACAACTTTGATCTGGATTAGCTTTAATATCTCTATCCCTAACGCAAGAGAATGCATTAGTTTGAAATATAACACCTTTAATACTATTTGGAAAACCTGGATTAAGTAATCTGTTTAGCACGACAGATGCTACAGCTACTTTTCCTTCAAAAGGTTCTCCTCTACTTTCTGCATAAACGAGTTTAGCCATTAGATCTATATCATCTTGTGTTATATATATCTTTTCCTGACCATGACTGAAAACTTCTACTGTTTCCTCTGTATTTATATTATTTAATTTATTTACTTTAGTAATTTCTTCTAGTGTAATGTCATAACTAGAAGTATTGCCTGTTACTATTGCCTTAGCTGGTATTGCTGAGCAAAACAAACTGAGAAGAGCTAAGCAAAGAGTAAATTGGCATATAAATTTTTTCATAAATAACCTCCTTTTTCTAACCCAGTCAAGTGTTATTATTGCCAAAAGAAGATTATTTATACTTATTTATTATTAAAGTTATCCAACTCAGATTTTAAATCTTTTAAGCTATCAGTAAAGTCTTCATATTTTTCAAAACTATTTTCATAGTTTATATCTATATTATCGTCTTTATCTTTTTCAGTAGATGTTTTTTCTACTACTATGGAATGTTCAAGAGAAGTTATATATAGTTCATAGTAGTTTAGTGTGTCTTGAAGTACTTGATAACAGTCATTTCCATTCTCAGGAATGCTAAATGAATAAGTTTTGCTTTTTAATTCATTAAACTTACTTCTTTTATCCTTTACATCTTTAAGAAGATTGTCAAGAGAACGACCATCTTCTCTAATTTTAGCTAGAGCAGGACGTAAGTCTTCTTTAATAGAGTTTAAAACTTCTATGCAATCCTCAAGATTTAATATATAAGTACTTTTTTGACTTACCTTTATATCATTTTCTCTATTGAGTTTTATTAAAGTATTAATAAAAGTAGTGGATGTTGTAAAAAACTCCTCTGCTTCTGAAGGAAATTCTATATCTAGTCCTAATAAGCGTAGTGTATCATAATTATTTTTAAGTAATTCATATGTTTGGGTATATTCATTGTATGTCTGTAATATTTCGGTAGAATTAGGGTTTTTTATAATTGATAATGTTAATTGATATAGATTTATATTATATTCAAGTGTTTCAGATAATTTTGTTTTTAATTCTTTATTTTGGTCTAATACATTAGTTGAATCTAAAGTAGATTGGATATTTGATAATTCTATTAATTCATTAGTTAATGTCTCTTTTGTGGTATCAGAATTTATACCATTATCATCTAAACAATCTTTTAATTTTTCATTGCAAGATTCTATTTTCTTCCCTATGTTATTTAGTTTGGATATATTTCTATTGCTTGGCGTTAACTTGACCGCACATAATATAACAATCGGAAGTAGAATTATACATATGATTGCAATAATATATTTTTTATTGATGTTAAGTTCATCTAGTTTCATATTTTTTTATCCCTCCTTTTACGGATATAAATGTTCTATATAAGATTTATATTATTTATTTATGTAAAATAGTATGATTAGTTAAAAAAAATCATAATTTTGTAATCTCGATTATATTAAGAATTGGTAAATTAGTGTATAATTTAAATAGTGATTAAGAAGAGGGGTGAGACCAATGAATGAAATAGGAACATTAATAATTAATACGGTGAAAAATATTACCATTTCGTCTATTTTAGATATACTAGTTGTATCTTTTATTTTTTATAAGGGATATATGTTGATAAAGGAAACAAGAGCAGAGCAATTATTAAAAGGTACTGTATTCATATTTGCCCTTATTCCAATAAGTTTATTTTTAAGGTTGGATACATTAAATTTTATATTAAACAAAACACTAACCATTGGTGTTTTAGCTATGATTATAATATTTCAACCTGAAATTAGGAGGGTATTAGAGCATTTAGGTAGGAGTACATTTGAAGATATACATTATGGTCAGCCTATTGAGTATAGAAACGAAGTAGTAAATGAGATAGTAACTGCTGTGGAAAATCTTGCAGCTACTAAGACTGGAGCATTAATAGCTATAGAGCAGGGAACAGGTTTAGGAGAAATTATATCTTCGGGAACTGTTATAGATGCACAGGTTAGTGCAAATCTTTTAGAAAATATATTTGTAGTAAATACTCCATTGCATGATGGAGCAACAATAATTAGAAGAAATAGAATTCATGCTTCAGGGTGTGTTTTGCCGTTAACAAATAATAATAGTATAAATAAGAAGCTTGGAACTAGACATAGAGCTGCAATGGGATTGTCGGAGAATTCAGATGCATTAGTTATAGTAGTATCTGAAGAAACTGGAGTAATTTCATTAGCTGTTAATGGTAGATTGACTAGAAATTATGATAAGGAAAAATTAAAAACTATACTTTTAAAAATAATGGAAAATAGAGATGCTAAGAGAGTAAAAAGTGCTGGAGAGAAGGTGAAAACATGGATAAAGGGAATGAAAAAAGAGGCGTAGTACAAATAGTTTGCGTTTTATTAGCTTTTTGTCTATGGCTTTATGTAACTAGCATAGAAAATCCTAATAAATCTTCAGAAATAAAAGACATACCTGTAGATATAATTAATTCAGAGGTGCTAAGGGAATCTAATTTAGCATTATCTCCTAATCAAAACTTTACTGTGAATTTAAGAATAGAGGGACCTGCAAATGCGGTTTATTCTGCTAAAGTAGCTGATTTTAAAGTAACGGCTGACTTAGGAACTTATGTATTAAAGAAGGGTGAAAATAATGTTCCAGTAAGAGTGGTTAATTATCCGCAAGATGTAAATGTAATGAATACGGGAGTACTATCAATAAAAATTAATGTAGAAGAGTATACAGAAAAGTATGTTAATGTTGTATCTAAAGTAGATACATTTTTTAAAGAAGGTTTCGTAGAAAGAGCTGTAGAATTTACCCCACAAAGTGTTAAGATTTATGGTCCTGAAAGTGCAGTTTCAAAGGTAGAATCAGTAGCCTTAATTGGAGAGACTAAAGATATATCAGAAGACTTTGAAAGTGAATATGAGTTGATTCCTATAGATAGTGAAGGAACTGTGGTAAAAGGTGTAAGTTTAGATAGGTCAAAAGGAACATTAAAAATGCAGGTTGGAAAGGGAACTGAAGTTCCTATAAAAGTTAAATATACGGGTTCATTAAAAAATGGATTAAGTATAGAGAAGGAAACATTATCAAAGGGTAAAGTAAGTATTATTGGTGATCCTAAGAATGTTGAAAATATTAAATATATAGAAACAGAGCCGTTAAATTTATCAGATATAGTGTCTAGTAAGGATGTAAACTTGAAGTTATCAATACCGGAAGGAATAACAGTAAGTTTAGATGAGCAGTATGTAACTGTTAGTTTAAAGATAAAGGATGAGATTCCAGTAACTAAAAGCTTTGATGTTAAGGTGGATTACATTGGAGTTGATGCAAATCATGAGTATACACCTAACACAGTAAAGGTTCTATTAGAAGGGACAAAAGAAGCTTTAGCATCAATAAAGGTTGATAATATTAAAGTTGAAGCAAGTGTTAGCGGTTTAGTTGAAGGGAATCATGAGATTGAGTGGAAAGCAACTTTAGTAGGTATTGACAGACAGGATGTGTCCATAAAAACAAATAGTGGCAAGGTACCAATAGTTATAACGACATTGCAGTAAAAACTATTAATTCTTCCAATTAAAAAAGTGGCGTAGCCACTTTTTTTTTGTTATAGTAGGAAATAAAAGATATCTAATAAGAGAAGGTGAGAATATGACAATTAGAATTAATAATATAAGCTTAAATATAGAAGAACCATTAGAGAATTTAAAGGGAAAAGTAGCTAAAAAACTTAGAATAAATGAATCAGATATTTTCGAGTTTAAGATTTTAAAGGAAAGTATTGATGCTCGTAAAAAAGACAATATAAAATTCAATTATTCCATAGATATAAGTTGTAATGGAGAAAAGAGAATAGTATCTAAACTAAAAGATAAAGATATAAAAATTGAAGATAATATAGAAGAAATTAAGGTTGAATCAGGAAGTGTAGTATTAGAACATAGGCCTGTAGTAGTTGGGTTTGGACCAGCCGGTATATTTTCCGCATTAAGACTAGCTCAATACGGATATAATCCTATTGTAATTGAAAGGGGAGAAGATGTAGATTCTAGAACAAAAACTGTAGAGGAATTTTGGATGGGGAATTGTAAGCTAAATCTAGAATCAAATGTACAGTTTGGAGAAGGTGGAGCAGGAGCATTTTCAGATGGTAAACTTACTACTAGAATAAAAGACAATAGATGTGGATATGTTTTAGAAGAACTAGTGAAAGCGGGAGCGCCAGATGAAATAATATATTCTGGGAAGCCACACGTAGGCACAGACTTGTTAAAGGGAGTAGTTAAAAATATAAGAAAAGAAATTATTAGGTTAGGTGGCGAAGTTAGATTTAACTCAAAGTTAGAAAAGGTAAATATCAAGGATGGAAAGTTAAAGAGCATAATTGTAAATGGTGAGGAGATTCCTTGTGAAGCGTTGATTTTAGCAATAGGACATAGTTCAAGAGATACATATGAAATGTTATTTAGAGAAGGAGTTTTTATGCAGCCTAAGGCTTTTGCAGTAGGTGTAAGAATTGAACACCCACAAAAGATGATTGATGAAAGTCAGTATGGTAAGTATGCTGGTCATCCTAGATTAAAGGCAGCAGATTATAGGTTAGCTTATCAAAGTGAAAAAACAGGAAGAGGAATATATTCTTTCTGTATGTGTCCTGGAGGAGTAGTTGTAGCGGCTGCTTCAGAAGAGAATAGGCTAGTTTCCAATGGAATGAGTTATCATGCAAGAGATTTAGAAAATGCAAATTCTGCATTGGTTGTAACTGTTGGACCTGATGATTTTGAAGGTAGCTCACCACTTAAAGGGATGGAGTTTCAAAGGCATTATGAAAGTTTAGCATATAATTTAGGAGGCGGTGGTTACAAGGCGCCAGTTCAGCTAGTTGGAGACTTTATGAAGGATGAAGTAAGTAAAAGATTAGGCTGTGTGATACCATCATATAAACCAGGATTTGAATTTAGGGATTTAAGAGAATGTTTACCTAATTATGTGGTTGATTCTATAAAAGATGGTATAACTAAATTTGATACTAGAATAAAAGGATATGGAATGAATGATGCAGTCCTTACAGGTATAGAGACTAGAACATCAGCACCTGTAAGAATGTCAAGAAATGAGAATTTAGAAAGTATAAATACATCAGGACTATATCCTTGTGGAGAAGGAGCAGGTTTTGCAGGAGGAATAATATCAGCTGCAGTAGATGGAATTAAGGTTGCTGAGAAAATTATAGGTAAATATAAAGAAATTTAATGAAATATTCTGAAAACTTTGGTTTTCAGGATATTTTTTGTTACAATGGAAGTAATATCTATGGATAAATATAACTGTGAATGTTATAAATTTAACATAGTTTTGTGTTGTTTAACTTATAGACAATTAAAAATATAGATAAAAAGTATAAGAGGTGCATAAAATGAGTAAGAATTTTGATGATTTATTGTCAAGGGTAAAAGAGTGTAAAAGAAAAAAGGTTTCTGTTGCAGTAGCGCAAGATGAACCAGTATTAGAAGCTATTAAAGCTGCTAAGGAACAAGGAATCGCTGATGCGATTTTAGTAGGAGATAAAAATAAGATTAAAGAAATAGCTGATTCAATAGGCATGGATATAACTCAATTTGAAGTTATTCATGAACCAGATGTAAAAAAAGCTGCATTATTTGCAATCCAATTAGTATCTAGTGGTAGAGCTGATATGGTAATGAAGGGATTAGTAGATACAGCTACTTTTTTAAGAAGTGTCTTAAATAAAGAAGTTGGATTAAGAACAGGAAAGGTAATGTCTCATGTATCAGTATTTGAAATTGAAGGATTTGATAGGTTAATATTCTTAACAGATGCTGCATTTAATACTTATCCTGATTTAAAGGCTAAGGTACAAATAGTACAAAACTCTGTAAGTGTTGCACATGCATGTGGAATAGAATGTCCAAAGGTAGCTCCAGTTTGTGCGGTTGAAGTGGTAAATCCAGATATGCCAGCTACAATAGATGCTTCATTATTATCAAAGATGAACGATAGAGGACAAATAAAGGGATGTGTAGTAGATGGACCATTAGCTTTAGATAATGCATTATCAGAAGAAGCTGCTCATCATAAAGGAATAACAGGACCAGTTGCAGGAAAAGCTGATGTTATAATGCTTCCTAATATAGAAACTGCAAATGTAATGTATAAAACTTTAACTTATACATCTAAGAGCAGAAATGGTGGGATACTTGTTGGTACTTCAGCACCAGTTATATTAACTTCAAGAGCAGATAGCTTTGAAACAAAGGTTAACTCAATAGCTTTAGCAGCTGTTGTAGCTGAATCTATTAAATAATCAAGAGATTAATGGAGGTTATGGTATGTCATATAAATTATTAATTATAAATCCAGGATCAACTTCAACTAAAATTGGAGTGTATGAAGATGAAAAGGAATTATTTGAAGAAACTCTTAGACACTCAACAGAAGAAATAGCAAAATATGATAGCATATATGCGCAAAGAGGGTTTAGAAAAGAAGTTATTTTAAATGTTTTAAAAGAGAAGAACTTTGATATAAAGACTTTACATGCAGTAGTAGGTAGAGGGGGAATGCTTAAGCCAATTCCAGGGGGAACTTATGCTGTAACTGAAGAATTATTAGAAGACTTAAAAGTTGGAGTTCAAGGACAACATGCTTCCAACTTAGGTGGAATATTATCTAATGAAATAGCAAAAGAAATAGGGGTACCAGCGTTTATAGTTGATCCAGTTGTTGTTGATGAATTAGAAGATATAGCAAGATATTCAGGTATTCCAGAACTACCAAGAAAGTCAAAATTCCATGCTTTAAATCAAAAAGCTGTAGCAAAGAGATATGGAAAAGAAAGTGGAAAAGGATATGAAAATCTGAATCTTATAGTTGTACACATGGGTGGAGGAGTTTCTGTTGGGGCTCATAACCATGGTAGAGTTGTAGATGTAAATAATGCATTAGATGGAGAAGGAGCGTTTTCTCCAGAAAGAGCAGGTACAGTACCAGCTGGGGATTTAGTTAAACTTTGTTTTAGTGGTAAGTATACTGAAAAAGAAGTTTATAGCAAGTTAGTTGGTAATGGTGGATTAAATGCATATGCTAACACTAACGATATGAGAGATGTATTAAAAATGATAGATGAAGGTAGTGAAGAAGCAAAGGAGTTATTTAGTGCGTTTATTTACCAAGTTGGAAAAGATATTGGAGCTATGGCAACTGTTTTAGAAGGTAAGGTTGATCAAATAGTTTTAACAGGAGGAATAGCATATTCTCCAGTAGTTACTGAAGCTATAAAGAAAAGAGCTGGATGGATAGCTGGAATAACAATTTATCCAGGTGAAGATGAATTGCTTGCTTTAGCACAAGGAGCTATAAGAGTTCTTAGTGGAGAAGAAGAGGCGAAGACTTACTAAAATAAATTATTGATTAGAGAAGAAGCTTGTTTTAAACGAGCTTCTTTTTGTTTTGAAAAACTTAAAAACTTAAGAAGTTAAAAACTTAAGAACTTAAGAAGTTAAGAAGTTATAGTAAAAATGCGGTACTGAATGGATTTTTACTATAATAAATAAAATTGTGATAAAATTAAGATAAAAAATATTGAGGTGAGTTTATGAGAACGTCTATGAACATTCAAAACAAATTAACTATGTTATCAGAAATGACAAATGATTCGAAGTTTCAGGTTTTAGAATTTGATTGTTTAGAGGGAGCGACAGATGTCGGAACAGCTCTTGGACTACAAATAATGAATGACAGTGGAATAAAGCTAAGACAAGTTAGAATTATTCTTGAGGATAGCTCAGTAAAGCTTGAATCAGGAGCATTAAGCTATATGAAAGGTGAAATAGAAGTAAAAACTAAAACTGGTGGAGTGGTTGGCTTAGGAAAGAAATTTTTAAATAGTAAGTTAACAGGTGAAACAATGTTTAAACCAACCTATGAAGGAACAGGTGAAATATTTTTAGAGCCGTCATTTGGACATTTTGCCTTAATAGAATTAGAGGATGAAGAAATTATAGTTGATGATGGATTATTTTATGCTTGCGAAGAAGATGTTGAAGTTGGGGCAGCCATGCAAAAAAGTGTTTCCTCAATGTTATTCGGAAATGAAGGTATATATCAAACAAGTATTTCTGGAAGTGGAATAGTTGTGTTAGAGATTCCTGTACCGGAGTCAGAAATTTTTAAATGTAAATTATTTAATGATACCTTAAAGGTAGATGGTAACTTCGCTGTATTAAGAACTAGTAATGTTAAGTTTACTGTAGAAAAATCATCTTCTTTAATAGGAAGCGTTACTAATGGTGAAGGCTTATTGAATGTATATAGTGGCACAGGAGAGGTATGGTTATTACCAACAATGAGTATTTATCAAGACTTAAGGTTAGAAGGATTAAACGCTTTATCGAATCCAGAGGGAAGTAGAAATACAGAAGTGTAAAATAAACCCTGCTTTAACTATATGAAGTTGTGAATTGTGAAAGCTTAGAGTATAATTAACTAGTATATTATTCTAAGGAGTGAATAAAATGAGTGAAATAAACTCAAAGATAAAAAGTAAAGAGATGGATTTGTTTTTTGAAGCTATACTCAAACTTGAAAATTTAGAAGAGTGTTATAATTTTTTTGAAGATGTTGCAACTATAAATGAAGTAAAATCCTTAGCACAAAGAATGCATGTGGCTAAGCTATTAAATGAAAAAAAGACATATACAGAGATAGTTGAAATAACAGGAGCAAGTACTGCCACTATAAGTAGAGTAAATAGATGTTTAAATTATGGTAGTGATGGCTATAGCTTATTACTTGAAAGAATAGGAAAAGACGAGGAATAGTGTTGCCAAGATTGATGGCAATGATTATACTAAATTATAGAAACTTAAGAAATTAGAGTACTTTTAATGAAAAGAGGTAAATTATGAGTAGAATGTTTGGAACAGACGGAGTGAGAGGTATTGCAAATACTGAATTAGATGCAAGGCTAGCTTATAATTTAGGAAGAGCTGGTGCATATGTTTTAACTGAGGGTGCACATAAACCAAAGATATTAGTAGGTAAAGATACAAGAATATCAGGGGATATGTTAGAAGCAGCTTTAGTTGCAGGAATACTATCAGTAGGAGCAGAAGCAGTTGTTTTAGGCGTAGTACCAACACCGGCAGTAGCACATTTAACTAGAGAATATGGAGCAGACGCAGGGGTAATGATTTCAGCATCACATAATCCTGTTGAATATAATGGAATAAAGTTTTTTGATGATAAGGGATATAAGTTATCTGATGAATTAGAAGATGAAATTCAAAGAGTTATTGAAAGTGATTTTGAAGGTGTTCCAAGTCCAGTGGGAACACAACTAGGAAGAGAAGTAATAGAAGTTGGAGCATTAGATGATTATATAGAATTTGCAAAAAATACTATACCTTTTAATTTAAATGGGTTAAAGGTTGCTTTAGATTGTGCAAATGGAGCATCATATATGTCATCAGTTAGAGCATTTAGGGAATTAGGTGCGGATGTATATGTAATAAATGATAATCCTGATGGTACAAACATTAATGAAAAATGTGGTTCTACACATCCAGAAGAACTAATGGAATATGTAGTTAAAAAGGGGTGTGATATAGGATTTGCGTTTGATGGAGATGCAGATAGATGTTTAGCAGTAGATGAAAAAGGAAATTTAATAAATGGAGATTTCATTCTTGCTATATGTGGAAAACATTTAAAGGAAATTAATAGATTAAAAGACAATACTTTAGTAGTTACAGTAATGAGTAATTTAGGATTAGATATTGCATGTAATGAATTAGGAATGAATACATTAAAAACTAAGGTCGGAGACAGATATGTATTAGAAGAAATGATTAAAGGAAAATATGTTTTAGGTGGAGAACAATCTGGACATATTATATTCTTAGATTACAATACAACTGGAGATGGACTAGTTACAGCTCTTCAAATAGCATCAATAGTTAAGAAAGAAGGAAAGACATTAAGTGAACTTTGCTCAATAATGAAAGAGCTTCCTCAAGTGTTAGCTAATGCAACTGTACCTAATAATAAGAAGAATGTTTATTTAAAAGATAAAGAAATACAAGACGAAATAAATAGAATAGAAGAGTTATTACATGGAAAAGGAAGAGTTTTAATAAGACCTTCAGGAACAGAACCTTTAGTAAGGGTAATGTTAGAGGGAGAAAATCAAACTGAAATTGATGAATTAGCACATAATTTAGCTAATATGATTGAAGAAAAGAGCAACAAATAAAAACTAAATAAGTAGAAAGTTCAAAAGACTGCTTATTATAAAACCGTACTTCGTGATTCAAATGAAGTATGGTTTTTTATTTATTTAGAAATGTAAAGTAGCTAAAGGCTATGATCACATAATTAATTTATGAATTTTAAAAATAAATTTATCTAAATGGTAATAAAACAGTTGTTACGATAATATTATAATAAAAAATGCACATATATATTTAATTATAAGATAAATAAGTGTGTGATTAATTGATGAATTGTCAAAAAACAATTGATAATATCTAAAGAAATCTTAAAAGATAAAATAAGAATAGGATTTCAATAACAAATTTACAAAAGTGTATTTGAATTATTGACAATACATGGGTGTAATAGTAAAATTTTATAAACAAAACATTTATTGAAATTAGTTTTAATTGCAATGAAGGAGACGTTTATTTAAGTTTGAAAGTTTCAGAGAGTCGATGGTGGGTGCGAATCGACACTTTATTTTAAATAATTATCACTCCAGAGCAGAATCCAGAAAGTTCTTTTAGAATGAGTAAGCGATATCCGGTGTGCATCCGTTATATGCAAGGGTTTGTTGGAACCTAGTGATATTATATTTCAGGCGGATTTTTATCCCACCTCTTATGGTTTATATCATTAAGGGTGGGTATTTTTATACCTTTTATCTAGTATTATTGGGGATATATTTTAATAAGGAGGGGGCTATATGGAACAAAGGCATGTGTTATCTGTTTTGGTACAAAACTCATCTGGAGTTTTAAGTAGAGTTTCTGGATTATTTTCGAGAAGGGGCTATAACATAGATAGCTTAACAGTAGGAAGAACAGAAGATGAAAAAATCTCAAGGATGACTATAGCGATAGTTGGGGACAATGACACTTTAGAACAAGTAAAAAAACAGCTAGATAAACTTGAGGATGTAATTAAGGTAATTGATTTAAAAAACGGAAATTCTGTGTATAGAGAACTGGTTTTAATTAAGGTTAAAGCTGATGCCGAAAAGAGAGCAGCAATTAATGAAATAGTTACTATCTTTAGAAGTAAGATTATTGATGTGTCAGTAGATACTCTAACTATAGAATTGACAGGGGACGAGAGTAAGATATCAGCGTTAATAAAACTTATGGAAGAGTATGGTATACAAGAGCTGGTAAGGACAGGGGTAACAGCTCTAGAAAGAGGGGATAAAACCATAAGAAGTCATTAATTAGCAATAAACAATGAATAAGGGGGCATTATATATGGGGCAGAGAAGGATTGATATATTTGATTCCACTTTGAGAGATGGGGCTCAGGGACAAGGAATATCTTTCTCTCTAGAGGATAAGATTAAGATTGTTAGGGTTCTGGATGATTTAGGGGTTACCTATATTGAAGCTGGAAATCCAGGATCTAATCCTAAAGATATGGAGTTTTTTAAGAGATTAAAGGGCGAAATGCTTAAAAACTCCAAAATAGTAGCTTTTGGTTCCACTAGGAGGCCTAACACTGAGGTTAGTGAAGATAATAATATAAAGAACTTATTGTTAGCAGAAACTTCAGTTGTTACAGTATTCGGAAAATCATGGGACTTCCAAGTGAAAGAAATATTAAAAACTTCTCTAGATGAGAATTTAAATATGATTGGGGATACAATTAAATATCTGGCTAGTAAAAATAAAGAAGTAATATTTGATGCAGAACATTTTTTTGATGGATATAAGCAAAATAAAGAGTATGCAATTTCAACAGTAAAAGTAGCTGCTGAATCGGGGGCGAAATCAGTAGTTTTATGCGATACAAATGGGGGGACTTTACCAGATGAAATAAAAAATATTACTGAAGAAGTAGTAAATATAATAGGGGGCAACGTAGGTATACATTGTCACGATGATATGGGGATGGCGGTAGCTAATTCAATCGTGGCAACACAAGTTGGGGCTAATCAAATTCAAGGAACTTTCATTGGAATAGGTGAAAGATGTGGTAATGCAAATCTAAGTACAATCATCCCAACATTAAAGTTGAAAATGGGTTATAACGTGATTGATGATAATAACCTTTCTAAACTAACAATCGTTGCTAGATTCATAGCTGAAATTTCAAATATAACATTACAAGATGAAGCACCTTATGTAGGAGGATCAGCCTTTGCTCATAAGGGAGGAATGCATATAGATGCTGTTTGTAAGACACCTAAGTCTTATGAACATATTAAACCAGAGTTAGTAGGAAATAAGAGAAGATTTTTGATATCTGAAGTTAGTGGTAAAAGTACTGTATATTCAGAAGTTCAAAAGATATTTCCTAATATAGTTAAAGATAGTGAAGAAGTTAAGAAGATTACAAATAAATTGAAGGAATTAGAATATGAGGGATATCAATTTGAAGGTGCTGAAGGTACTGTAGAGCTGGTAATGAGAAAAATTATAGGAAAATATAAACCCTTCTTTAAGTTAAATTACTTTAAGGTTTTTTCAGAACAACCTTCTTGGGATAAAGAATTTAGTTCTTCTGTAATGATAAATATAACAGTTGATGGAAAAGAAGAAATGAATGCAGCTATAGGTGATGGACCTGTAAATGCATTAGACAAAGCTTTAAGAAAAGCATTAGATGTATTCTATCCACAATTACAAGATGTAAGGCTTGTTGACTATAAAGTAAGGGTTTTAGATTCTGAAAGCGCTACAGGTGCAAAAGTAAGAGTATTAATAGAGTCTACTGATGGGGTAGAAAATTGGAGTACAGTTGGGGTATCAAGGGATGTAATTCAAGCAAGTTGGATAGCCTTGGTGGATTCTATTGAATATAAGCTTATAAAAGATATTGAAAGAAAAGCAAAAGCATATTTTTAAGGGGGATGATTTACAAATGGGAATGACAATGACACAAAAAATATTAGCTGCACATGCAGGATTAGATAGTGTAAAGGCAGGACAATTAATTGAAGCGAAACTTGATTTAGTATTAGGTAATGATATTACAACACCAGTTGCAGTAACAGAATTTAAGAAATTTGGTGTTGATAATGTATTTAGTAAAAGTCAAATAGCTATTGTTCCAGATCACTTTACCCCAAATAAGGATATAAAGGCTGCAGAACAAGTTAAATATATAAGAGAATTTGCTAAAGAAAAAGAAATTGAAAACTTTTTTGAAGTTGGTGAAATGGGGATAGAACATTGTTTGATTCCTGAAAAGGGACTAGCTGTAGCAGGAGATGTGGTAATTGGTGCAGATTCTCATACTTGTACTTATGGTGCATTGGGAGCATTTTCAACAGGAATTGGCTCTACAGATATGGCAGCTGGAATGGCTACAGGACAATGTTGGTTTAAGGTTCCATCAGCAATTAAATTTGTGTTGAAGAATAAACCAGCTAAATGGGTAAGTGGGAAGGATATTATCTTACATATCATTGGAATGATAGGTGTAGATGGTGCTTTATATAAATCCATGGAATTTGTAGGGGATGGATTAAAATATCTTTCTATGGATGATAGATTTACAATGGCTAATATGGCTATTGAAGCAGGTGGAAAAAACGGAATTTTCCCTGTAGATGAAAAAACAGAGGAATATTTAAATGAACATGCTTCAAGAGAATGGAATAAGTATGAAGCTGATAGTGATGCAGAATATGATGAGGTTTATGAAATTGATTTAAGTACTTTAAGACCAACAGTTTCCTTCCCTCACTTACCAGATAACACAAGAACTATAGATAATGTAGGGGATGTAGATATAGATCAAGTAGTTATAGGGTCTTGTACAAATGGTAGAATGTCAGATTTAAGAGTAGCAAGAGACATAATGAAAGGTAAGAAAGTTAAGAAGGGAATAAGATGTATAGTGTTCCCAGGAACTCAAAAAATATATCTTCAAGCATTAGAAGAAGGAATTATAAAAGATTTAGTAGAAGCAGGAGCTGTAGTTTCAACTCCAACATGTGGTCCGTGCTTAGGTGGTCATATGGGAATCCTAGCAGCTGGTGAAAGAGCTGTTTCAACAACTAATAGAAACTTTGTAGGAAGAATGGGTCATGTAGAATCAGAAGTTTACCTAGCAAGTCCAGCTGTGGCAGCTGCATCTGCATTAACAGGAAAAATTACAGATCCAGAGTTAGTATAAGGGGGAGTTTGAAATGAAAGTAACAGGAAAAGTTTTTAAGTATGGCGATAATGTAGATACAGATGTAATAATTCCAGCGAGATATTTAAATACTTCAGTGCATAAAGAACTTGCTGCACACTGCATGGAAGATATAGATAAAGATTTTGTTAATAAGGTTGAAGAGGGAGACTTTATTGTTGCAAATAAAAATTTTGGTTGTGGGTCTTCAAGAGAACACGCTCCTATAGCTATAAAGGCAGCAGGGGTTAGCTGTGTAATTGCTTCAACTTTTGCAAGAATATTCTACAGAAATGCCATTAATATAGGATTACCTATTTTGGAATGTGATGAGGCTGTTAAGGCGATAGATAATGGAGATAAACTAGAAGTTGACTTCTCTACAGGAGTAATTAAAAACCTAACTAAGAATGAGGAATATAAGGGAGAACCATTCCCTAAGTTTATGCAAAATATAATAGATAATGACGGATTAATTGGATATATAAGAAATAAAAATAAGTAAATTGGGGGGAGAAAAATGAAATATCATATAGCAGTTATACCTGGAGATGGTATTGGACCAGAGGTTGTAGAATCAACTGTTAAAGTTTTAAATGCAGTAGGAGAAAAGTTTGGTCATAGATTTGATTATGAATATTTATTGGCAGGGGGATGTGCAATAGATAAAACAGGCAATCCTTTACCTCAAGAAACAATAGATGCATGTAAGAAAAGTGATGCTGTATTACTTGGGGCGGTAGGAGGTCCAAAGTGGGATGATCCAATGGCTAAAGTAAGGCCTGAACAAGCTTTATTAGGTTTAAGAGGAGGACTTGGACTTTATTGTAACTTAAGACCAGCATTGTTATATGCACCACTTAAAGACGCATCACCATTAAAGGAAAGCATAATAGGTGATGGTATAGATGTACTTGTGGTAAGAGAATTAACTGGTGGCATTTATTTTGGAGATAGGGGACAAACTACTGTAGATGGAATTGCAGCAGCTTATGATACTGAAAGATATAACGAGGAAGAAGTTAGAAGAATTGCTAAGATAGCTTTTGATTCAGCAATGAAGAGAAAGAAGAAGGTTACTTCTGTAGATAAGGCAAATATCCTTGAAAGTTCAAGATTATGGAGAAGAGTTGTAGAAGAAGTAGCTAAGGATTATCCAGAAGTAGAATTAAATCATTTATATATTGATAATGCAGCAATGCAAATGGTAAGAGATCCAAAACAATTTGATGTAATAGTTACTTCAAATATGTTTGGAGATATATTATCAGATGAAGCAAGTATGGTAACAGGATCTATTGGTATGCTTCCATCAGCATCATTAGGAGAAAATAATTTTGGTATGTACGAACCAATACATGGAAGTGCACCTGATATTGCGGGAAAAGGAATTGCAAACCCTCTTGCTACAATACTTTCAGGAAGTATGATGCTTAAGCATACATTTAAGTTAGATGATGAAGCTGCATTAATAGAGAAGGCTGTTCTAAGAGTTTTAGAAGAAGGATATAGAACAGGGGACATAATGAGTGAAGGAATGAAGCTTGTTGGTACTGAAGAAATGACAAAGCTAGTTTTAAGTGAGATAGAAAAGGGGATGTAAAATATGAGAAGTGACGTTGTAAAAAAAGGTCCTCAAAGGGCTCCGCACAGGTCACTATTCAAAGCGGCAGGTCTTACTGAAGAAGAATTAGAGAGACCTCTAATAGGAGTAGTAACCTCACAAAATGATATTATTCCAGGGCATGTGCATTTAGATCAAATTGTTGAAGGTGTAAAAAAAGGAGTACTTATGTCAGGGGGAACTCCACTAGTATTTCCAACTATAGGAGTTTGCGATGGAATTGCTATGGGACATGAAGGAATGAAGTATTCTTTAGTAACTAGGGAACTTATTGCAGACACAATTGAGTGTATGGTTAAAGCTCATGGATTCGATGCATTAGTGTTAATACCTAATTGTGATAAGATTGTTCCAGGTATGATGATGGCAGCGTTAAGATTAAATATTCCAGCTGTAATTGTTAGTGGAGGCCCAATGTTACCAGGAAAGTTTAAAGATACAGATGTTTCCTTAACTACTGTATTTGAAGCTGTAGGAGCATATGAAAATGGAACAATGCTTGAAGGAGATTTAAAGGAGCTAGAAGATAATGCATGCCCAACTTGCGGTTCGTGTTCAGGAATGTTCACAGCAAATTCAATGAATTGCTTAGCAGAAGTATTAGGATTAGCTTTACCTGGAAATGGTACAATACCTGCTGTTTATTCAGAAAGAATTAGATTAGCAAAGCAAGCTGGTATGGCAGTAATGAACCTTTTAGAAAAAGATATAAAACCAAGAGATATAGTAACTGAAAAAGCTATTGAAAATGCGTTGGCTTGCGATATGGCACTTGGTTGTTCGTCAAACTCTGTATTGCATCTAACTGCTATAGCAAATGAAGCAAAATTACCAATAAATCTTGATATTATAAATGAGGTTTCCAGTAGAACACCTAACCTTTGTCATCTTGCACCAGCGTCACAAACACATATTATAGATCTTTATTATGCAGGCGGAATTGGGGCGGTTTTAAATGAGTTATCTAAAAAGAATCTTATTCATTTAGATTGCATTACTGCTACAGGTAAGATTCAAGGTGAAAACATAAAAGGCAAAAAGGTTAAGGATTATTCAATTGTTAGACCAATAGAAGAGCCATATAGTGAAACAGGTGGTATTGCTATTTTAAGGGGGAACCTTGCTAAAGATGGAGCAGTTGTAAAAAGATCAGCAGTTGCACCAGAAATGTTAAAGCATAAAGGAGCAGCAAGAGTGTATGACTCAGAAGAAGAAGCAATAGAAGCTATTATGGGAAAACAGATTAAAGCTGGAGATGTTATTGTTATTAGATATGAGGGACCAAAGGGTGGTCCAGGTATGAGAGAAATGCTTTCACCAACATCAGCAATTGCTGGAATGGGACTAGATAAGGAAGTTGCTTTAATAACAGATGGAAGATTTAGTGGAGCAACTAAAGGAGCCTCAATTGGACATGTATCACCTGAGGCAGCTGAAGGTGGGGTAATAGCTTTAGTTGAAGAAGGAGATATTATATCAATTGATATAAATGCAGGAAAACTAGAACTAGAGGTTTCTGATGAAGAATTGGAAGGAAGAAGAAAAAGGTTAAAGCCAGTAGAACCAAAGGTTACTGAAGGATATTTAGCAAGATATGCAAAGTTAGTAAGTTCTGCAAGTACAGGAGCTGTATTTAAATAAAAAAATTATGGTAAGGAGGGGGCGGGATGATTTTAACAGGGTCAGATATAGTTGTTCAATCACTTATAGATGAGGGTGTAGATATTGTATTTGGTTATCCAGGTGGACAAGTTATTAATCTGTATGATTCGTTATATAAGTACCAAGACAAAATACGTCATATTTTAACTTGTCATGAGCAGGGGGCTGCTCATGCTGCAGATGGATATGCAAGAGCTACTGGAAAGGTGGGAGTATGTATTGCAACCTCTGGACCAGGTGCAACAAACTTGGTAACAGGTATAGCCACAGCTTATATGGATTCTATCCCTATGGTAGCGATAACCGGGAATGTTCCTATGAGTTTATTAGGTAAAGATAGCTTTCAAGAGGTGGATATAACAGGAATAACAATGCCTATTACTAAACACAATTATATAGTTAAGGATATAAATGATCTTCAAGAAGTTATAAAGAAAGCATTTTATATTGCTAAAGAGGGAAGACCGGGACCTGTTTTAATTGATATTCCAAAGAATATTCAAGTAGAAAAAGTAGAATACAAAAAGTTGGAACCATTAGAAGTAGCAAGAAAAGAAGAGTTAATTTATGAAGATAAAGTTAGTGAAGCTATTGAATTAATTAATAATTCTAAGAAGCCATTTATATATGTAGGAGGAGGTGCTATTACTTCAGATGCTAGTGGAGATGTTGTTGAGCTAGCAGAAAGAATTAACTCACCTATATGTAATTCTTTAATGGGGATTGGAGTTATTCCTAAGGAACATCCGTTATTAACTGGAATGATAGGGATGCATGGAACAAAAGCTTCAAATATAAGTGCTACAAAGTGTGATTTATTTATTGCTTTAGGAGCAAGATTTTCTGATAGAGTAATATCTAATCCGGAAAATTTAAGCAATGCAAAAATTCTTCATATAGATGTAGATCCAGCAGAAATAAATAAAAATATAAAGGTTGATTTGTCAGTAGTTGGTGACTTGAAGCTAGTGCTTCAAAAAATTTTACCACATATAAATGAAAAGAAGAATAAAGAGTGGATAGAGCATGTTGAGTACTTAAAAACATTAAATGCTTATAAGAAGGAAGAAGAGGAGAAGTTAACTCCAGAGCATTTTTTTGAAGTGTTAAATAAATTGAATCAAGGAAACTTGATTATATCTACAGAAGTAGGACAACATCAAATGTGGACAGCTCAATATTTTAAATTTAATGCTCCTAGAAGGTTGATAACTTCTGGAGGGCTTGGAACTATGGGGTTTGGGCTGGGAGCCTCAATTGGTGCGCAACTTGGTAAACCAGATTGTAAAGTTATTAATATTGCTGGTGATGGTAGCTTCATGATGAATTGTAATGAGTTAGCAACAGCAGTTAAAAATAATTTACCAATAGTTGTAGTAATTATGAATAACAATGTTTTAGGTATGGTAAGACAATGGCAAACATTATTCTTTGATGGAAGATATTCAAATACTACATTAGATAGAAAGACAGATTTAGTTAAGCTAGCAGAAGCTTTTGGTGCAGAAGGATATAGAGTTACTGAAAAGGATGAGCTAGAGGGAGTTTTACAAAAGGCTTTAAAGTCAAAGGGACCTGTAGTTATAGATTACGTAATAGATAATGATAAAAAGGTATTTCCTATGGTTGCACCAGGTGCACCAATTAATCAAATAATAAGTGAAGAAGATATTCAATAAATATTAGGAGGAATAGAAAATGGTAAAAATGTATTATGAAAAAGACACAAACCTAGATTATTTAAAAGGAAAGAAGGTTGCTATAATTGGTTATGGAAGCCAAGGACATGCTCATGCATTAAACTTACATGATAGTGGAGTAGATGTTATAGTTGGTTTATATGAAGGAAGTAAGTCTTGGAAGGTAGCTGAAAATGATGGATTACAAGTTGCTACAGTACCAGAAGCTGTTAAGGCTGCTGATATAGTAATGATGCTTATCCCAGATGAAAAACAAGCTGCTATATATAAAGAACAAGTTGCTCCATATTTAGAAGCAGGAAATGCTTTAGCCTTTGCTCATGGATTTAATATAAATTTTGGTCAAATAGTTGCACCTAAGGGTGTTGATGTATTTATGGTTGCTCCAAAGGGACCAGGACATATGGTTAGAAGAACATATACAGAAGGATCAGGAGTACCATGTTTAGTAGCTGTACATCAAGATCCAAGTGGGAATGCTAAGGATATAGCTTTAGCATATTCAAATGCAATTGGTGGCGCTAGATCAGGAGTACTTGAAACTACATTTAAAGATGAAACTGAAACAGATTTGTTTGGTGAACAAGCAGTTCTTTGTGGAGGTGTAACAGCCTTAATTAAAGCTGGATTTGAAACTCTAGTAGAAGCTGGATATGCTCCAGAAAATGCTTATTTTGAATGTATGCATGAAATGAAATTAATAGTAGATTTAATGTATCAAGGTGGTATGGCAACAATGAGATATTCTATCTCTGATACTGCTGAATATGGTGATTACATGATAGGTGATAGAATAATCACTGAAGATACTAAGAAGGAAATGAAGAAGGTTCTTACTGAAATTCAAGATGGAACTTTCGCAAGAAACTGGCTAATGGAAAACCAAGTTGGAAGACCAAACTTCAATGCTAAGAGAAGAATGGAAGCAGAACATCCAATAGAAAAGGTTGGATCTGAATTAAGAGAAATGATGACTTGGATTAATAAGAAGCTAGATTAATAACTACTTTAAAAAACGCTAAAATCCCACTAATACCCACTGAATTGTGTAACAGCAACTCTCCCCAGGATATTAGTGGGATTATTTATATTAACATTTTCTTAGACTATATCAATTTTTGTTGATATAGTCTTTTAATATTTAACGAAAAAGTTAATAATGTAAATACTTTTGCTTTTTTGTTGAGAATCAAGAAATATAATATATGGTATTGTTTACAAAGGTTAGTCGGCTAAGAATTATTTTATGAAGAAATTATTAAATAACGCACAAAATATTGAAGAATAAAATATTATGCATTATTATAATAGTTAGTCGACTAATTAAAGGAGGGTTAATTATGGACAAAAACATAGATGATGAAGAATCTTTGAGGTATGTTTTTTCTCAAGTTATGCGACTTCATTTTATAAGAACCCATTCATTACTTGAAGAAACTGGTTTGTATCCAGGACAGCCTCCATTATTATTTTCTTTAAATAAGAAGAATGGTCAAAGTCAGAGAGAATTATCAGAAAATCTTAATGTTAAGGCATCTACAATGGCTGTAATGATTAAGAGAATGGAGAAAACTGGCTTAATAAAAAGAGAACAAGATGAGAAAGATCAAAGAATCTCAAGAATTTTTATCACAGATGCAGGAAGAGAAATTTGTGAGAAATTAAAAACTGTACATGATCAGATAGAAGAAGAGGCTTTTAGAAATTTTACGTTTGAAGAAAAACTACTACTTCGAAGATTAATGATGCAATTAAGAGAAAATTTAGAGGAAGCTTGTGGAAAAGATAAAAATATAAATTTTTGTAATCATCATAAGTAGACAGAGAGAGGAGAAAGGATATGCTAAAGCTTTTAAAGTATTTAAAGAAATCAATTGTACCAATTTTAGTAATAGTTCTATTCTTAATAGGGCAAGCAGTATGTGATTTATCCTTACCAGATTATACTTCTAAGGTAGTTAATGTTGGTATACAACAAGGAGGAGTTGAAAATCCTGTTCCAGATGTAATAAGAGCTAGTGAAATGGATAAGCTTATGCTTTTGATGGAAGAAAGTGATAAGAATACAGTATTAAGTAATTATAATTATTTAGATAAAGCGTCTCTTTCAGATAAGGATTTAACAGGAGATGAACCTATATACGAACTTAATACAAAAGATAAGACAATTATAGAAGAGTTAAGTAGTATTTTTGGTAAGCCTATGCTAGTAGTAAAAGGTTTTGAAAATGATAGTGAAGAAACTAAAAAGATAAAGGAAGAAATGTTAGCTAATTTACCACCACAAATGATTCAAAATGGTGATGTGGATATGTTTGAAGTATTCTCGTTAATGCCAAAGGAAAATTTGTCAGAAGTGAGAAAAACCATTGATGAAAAGTTTAGTGCTATGCCAGATAGCATAATAACACAAAGTGCTATTTCTTATGTAAGAGGAGAATATGAAAACTTAGGAATTAATACAGATAAGCTTCAAACGAACTATATGTTTTTAGCTGGAGCTAAGATGTTAGGTATTGCGTTATTAAGTGCAATAGCAACTATAGTTGTTGGATTTTTAGGAGCTAGGGTTGCAGCTACTTTAGGTAGAAATTTAAGAAGTAAAGTATTTAATAAGGTAATGTCATTTTCTAATACAGAGATGGACAAATTCTCTACAGCGTCATTAATTACACGTAGTACAAACGATATTCAACAAGTTCAAATGTTAATGGTAATGATGTTAAGAGTAGTTATTTATTCACCTATTATAGCAATAGGAGGAATAATAAAGGTAACTAAGACTAATACATCAATGACTTGGATTATAGCAGTAGCAGTAATAGCAATACTTTCATTAGTAATGATCTTATTTATTGTTGTAATGCCTAAGTTTAAGGTTGTTCAAAAATTAGTAGATAGAGTTAACTTAGTAACACGTGAAATATTAACTGGTATACCTGTTATACGTGCATTTAGTACTCAAAAATATGAAGAAAAAAGATTTGATAAAGCAAACTTAGATTTAACTAAGACAAATATATTTGTAAATAGAGTAATGGCTTGTATGATGCCAGCTATGATGCTTGTTATGAATGGTATTAGCGTTCTTATAATGTGGAATGGTGCACATGGAGTAGATTCAGGAGCAATGCAAGTTGGAGATATGATGGCATTTATTCAATATACAATGCAAATAATAATGTCATTCTTAATGATATCTGCAATATCAATAATGCTTCCAAGAGCAGCTGTTTGTGTACAACGTGTTGATGAAGTAATATCTACAGATTTAATAATAGAAGATAAAGAACAAACAGAAAACTTTAAAGAAGATAAAAAGGGGTATATTGAATTTAATAATGTATCATTCAAATATCCAAATGCTGAAGAAGATGTTTTAAGTGATATTTCTTTTGTTGCAAAACCAGGAGAAACGACAGCATTTATTGGTAGTACAGGTAGTGGTAAGTCAACACTAATTAATTTAATACCACGTTTTTATGATGTTACAGAAGGTAGTATTAAGGTTGATGGTGTAGATGTTAGAAATGTATCTCAACATGATTTAAGAGAGAAGATAGGATATGTTCCTCAAAAGGGAATATTATTCTCTGGAACAATAGATTCAAATTTAAGATATGGTAGAGAAGAAGCTACTGATGTAGAAATAGTAAGGGCTGCTGAGATAGCACAGGCAATAGATTTTATTTCTTCAAAACCTGAAAGATTTGAAACTGAAATTTCTCAAGGCGGTACAAATGTATCAGGTGGACAAAAACAAAGACTTTCTATTGCAAGAGCAATAGCTAAGAATCCAGAAATTTATATATTTGATGATAGTTTCTCTGCTTTAGACTTTAAGACTGATTCAGCATTACGTAAGGCGCTTAAGCAAGAAACAAGTGATAGTACAGTATTAATAGTTGCGCAAAGAATTAGTACTATTTTACATGCAGATCAAATTATTGTTTTAGATGAAGGAAAAGTAGTTGGAAAAGGAACTCATAATGAGCTTCTAAAGAACTGTGAAGTTTATAAGCAAATAGCTTTATCACAACTTTCAAAGGAGGAGCTAGAAAATGAGCAATAATAAAAGTGGCGGAATGAAAAGAGGATTTGGTGGACACGGTCCTATGGCAGGAATGCGTGGTGGAGAAAAGGCAAAAGACTTTAAGGGCACAATGAAAAAGCTTTTAAAATATATTGCAGACTTTAAAGTTGCTTTAATTGGTATAATTATTTTTGCATTTGGAAGTGCTGCTTTCTCAATAGTTGGACCTAAGATTTCAGGTGAAGCAACTACAGAAATATTTAATGGATTAGTGGAAAAGGTAACCGGAGTAGAAGGTGGAGGAATAAATTTCGATAGAGTAGGTCAAATACTTTTATTCCTAATAGGATTATATGTTATTAGTGCTATATTCTCATTTATTCAAGGAATAATAATGAGTGGAATAACACAAAAAATATGTTATAACCTTAGAAAAGATTTATCAGAAAAGATAAATAGAATGCCAATGAAATACTTTGATACAAAGACTCATGGAGAAGTTTTATCAAGATTTACAAATGATATAGATACTCTAGGGCAAAGCTTGAACCAAAGTATGAATCAGCTTATTACTTCTGTAACAATGATAATTGGTGCATTAATAATGATGTTATCCATAAGTTGGCAAATGACTCTTGTTGCTTTACTAATGTTACCATTATCAATGGGACTAATAATGGGTATAGTTAAAAAGTCACAAAAATACTTTAAAGATCAACAAAAGTATTTAGGAAATGTTAATGGTCAAGTTGAAGAATTATATGGTGGTCATACTATAGTTAAAGCTTTTAATGGTGAAGAAAAAGCTGTAAAAGAATTTGATGAGCTAAATAATCAATTATATGGATCAGCTTGGAGATCACAATTCCTATCAGGAATTATGCAACCTATGATGATGTTTATTGGTAATTTAGGATATGTTGCAGTTGCTATACTTGGTGGTTTCTTAACTATTAAGAAAACTATTGAAGTTGGGGATATACAATCATTTATTATGTATATAAGAAACTTTACTCAACCTATAACACAAGTAGCTCAAGTTACTAACCTTTTACAATCTACAGCAGCTGCTGCTGAAAGAGTATTTGAATTCTTAGATGAGGAAGAGGAAGATCAAACAGTTGAAAATCCAGTTCACATAGAAGGGTTAGAGGGTAGAGTAGACTTTAATAATGTTCATTTTGGATATAATCCAAACAAGACAATTATTAATGATTTTACAGCTCATGTAAAGCCAGGTCAAAAGGTTGCAATTGTTGGTCCTACAGGAGCTGGTAAGACTACTATGGTAAAACTTCTAATGAGATTCTATGATGTAAATAGTGGTGAAATTTTAATAGATGGCCATAATATAAAAGATTTTAATAGAAGTGAATTAAGAGAAATGTTTGGTATGGTACTTCAAGATACTTGGTTATTTAATGGAAGTATTAAAGAAAACATCAGATATGGTAGATTAGATGCTACAGATGAAGAAGTAATCCAAGCGGCAAAAGCAGCTCATGTACATCACTTTGTTAAGACATTACCTGATGGATATAATATGGAGCTTAATGAGGAAGCAAGCAATGTTTCTCAAGGACAAAAGCAATTACTAACAATTGCTAGGGCTATACTTGCAGATCCGAAGATACTAATACTTGATGAAGCTACAAGTTCAGTAGACACAAGAACAGAAGTATTAATTCAAAAGGCTATGGATAACTTAATGGAAGGTAGAACTAGCTTTATTATAGCTCATAGATTATCAACAATTCGTGATGCAGATTTAATCTTAGTTATGGATCAAGGTGATATAGTTGAGCAAGGAAATCATGAAGAGCTATTAGCTAAGGGTGGATTCTATTCTAAATTATATAATTCACAATTTGAAAAAGAAGAGGGAACAGCAGTATAGAATTATGAAGAACTCTTTAAGAAACTAATATCATTAAGATAAGATTTCAGAATTAAATATAATTTCAAAGAGCAAGGTGTGAAATAAATACCTTGTTCTTTTTTTCGAAAAAATACTTGCCTAATAGATAGAAAACTAGAAAGAACCCTTAGATATGAGTGTTTAAATTACTAAAAATCATGGAACAGAAAAGAAGTAGAACAATAATCAACTTCTTTTCTATTGAAATCTCTATTTATGTATTATTTAACTTTAATAATATGTACCTTCTTTTAATTAGCAACAACATATTTTTTATAGTATCTATTTACTAAACCATCAATAAAAAATAGTAACTTATATTTACCTAAGCTTTCCTCATCATAATTACCTAATACAATTGTTTTAGTAAATTGATGAGAAAATTTAATTTGACTATTTTGAGTAATTAGAACATTTCTTGCCGAAGAAATAATAGCAGGTATTGTTATAGACTTTTCCATAAGCAACATTCCACCTAGAGAAATAAATATACATAAATCATCTTCGCTTACTTGTTTTACAATCTCTATTTGATGTTCTTTTCTTGGATAAAACTCAACATATTTACCAGTCACTAGAAGTGCTCTTTGCAAAATATTTGCTAAGTCTCCAGGAATATGAGTTGCAAAAACAATCACACGTTTAGCTTCATGAATCATATTACAAAGTTGATCCAAATCTAAATCCAAAGTTTCATCACAAACTTGTTGAAAACAATTTATAATCTTTTTTGCATATAAAGGCAAGTCCATGTTTTGAAAAGCTTTATTATCAATAATCATTTCATCAAGTTCTTCTTTTAATCCTAAGCAATCTAGTTTAAACTCATTAAAGTTTGAATAGCCTAATCTGTGAGAAAAACGACTTATACTAGCGGGAGAAGTATAACATATTTCAGAGATTTCTTGCAAAGATATATTTTTCTTGATATTTTCAATGTTTTTTAGCAGACATCTTGCTATATTAATATCTGTATCATCACTATCTGGTGATGTATTAACAATGTTTTGAAGTTTATAAATGAATCCAGCCATAATCTTTTCTAGTATTATTTACTAGACTTTCCCTCCTTTTCTAAATACGTTCTTATTGGTTAATATATTACTATATATTTCAAAAATAAATATTATTTTCAATTTATGAAAGTGAAATTTAAAACAGAGAATACTATTTGTACACATAATTGGAATACGTTTTCTTAGTTGTTAAAATATTACTTGAGGGGAATAAAAGGAGTATTGTAAAGAAGTAAATCCCAAATACAAAAAGAAAGGATTATTATGAGATGAAGAAAAAGAAAATTATTGCCTCAATGATGGTTGCTGCAATGACATTAGGTATGTCAAGTCAATTTGCTTTTGCAGGGGGAAAGGATTACATAGAAAATCCTTCATTTGAAAATGCAATTGATAAGGATTCTGTTCAGTTATATAAAGCTGAAAGAACAGATGAAAAGGCATATGAGGGAAATTACTCTATAAAAGTAGGTAATCCAAAACCTACAGATGAACATGAAATTCCTATTTGGTCTTATAATTACGGGAAGGGTAGTGTAAACGTAGTAATTGATAACGTTAAGCCAAATACAACTTATGAAGTTACAACTCATTACTTTAATGAGACAGGTGTTAAAATGTCTACGGGTGTATTAGATGTTGATGGTCAATATTCAACTTCACCTTGGAAGTTAGCATCAAATATTAAAACTAATCAAGCAAAATCTACTGAATGGCAAACAAATACTCATACTATAACTACTGGACCAAGAACAGATCAAATTTATGCATTTGCATATATGGAATGGACAGGCAACGAGAATGGTGCTGGTGTATTCTATTTTGATGATGTAGAAATAAAAGAAGTAGAATCTAATCCAGAAGATATAAAAACTATAGGATATGAAGCAAATACAAATGGTTTCCCTAATACTGTGCCAGCTATACAAAACTTCAGTCAAACATCTGGACAATTTAAATTAACAAAGAAAAATCAAGTGTTTTCCACTGATAAATTTTCTGAATCTAAAGCTGAATATTTAGCAGATTCGATGAAAGCTAAGGGGTTAATTGAAAATTATACAATTAATGTTATAGATGATATAAAAGATGCAGAAGGTATTACACTATATAAACAACCAATTCAGTTTGAATTAAATGATTTATCTAAGGGTAGAGAGTGCGAAAAGGATGCATATCAAATTGACATTGCTAAGGATTCAATAATTATCTACTCTAATTATATTGAAGGAATTCAAAATGGATCCATGATAATTCTTCAAGCTTTTGCGCAAAGAGATAGTTTAAATTGTGGAATAGTTAAAGATTATACTGATCAAAATATTCGTGGATTACAAGTGGATTCAGGAAGAAGATATTATTCAATTGATTGGCTAAAGAAAGAAATTGAGCAAATGGCTTATTATAAGCAAAATGTTTTACAATTAAGGCTTAAAGATAATGAAGGTATACGTTATGAGTCTAAAGTTGCTCCTGAATTAGTTGATAGAAAAGGTGGTTTCTGGACTGCAGAAGAAATCGACGAACTTGTAAACTATGCAAATAAGTTCAATATTGAAATTATTCCAGAAGTTGATTTCCCAGGTCATTCAGAACAAGAGGCTGACTATCATAAAGAATGGAAGATAACTGAAAATTGCTCTAATCTTGATTTTTCTAAGCCAGAAGTAAGAGAATATATCTTATCAATTTATGAGGAAGCCGCTGACTTATTCCAGGCAGATACAATCCATATTGGTGGAGATGAATACTTCCAAACAAAAGGATGGGGTGATGAAGGAAAAGCTAAGCTAGCTGCTTGGGCTCAAGAAGTAACTGGTAACCCAGCTGCTGATCACAATGATGCTTTAAAGTTATTCTTCAATGAAGCTGCTAAACCATTCTTAGATAAAGGAATGAAAGTATTAGTATGGAACGACAATATGTTTACCTTTGATGGTGTTGTTGATCTTGATGATAGAATTGTTATCGATTTCTGGGCAGGAAGTATTTATGGTTCTATTATTGCGTCAGAAGCCGTGGATGCAGGATATAACGTAATGTCTAGTTCTTCTTCTAATTATCATGATTTATGGCCACAACAAAATAACGATAAATTAGATAGACCATTACCAGAAAACTTATATGAGAACTTTACAAGATATACTTATTCTAAGGGAGCTTTCAGTTACCCATTCTATAATGTAGATGAAGTACTAGATAAGAACCTAGACCAAGCACAAGGACAAGTATTCCCCATTTGGGATGATGCACATGGTTATATTCCTGAATATGTCCTATCTAGAACATTATTCCCACGTTATGCTGGATTTGCATATACAACATGGGGAGCTGAATATGATAGCAAACTATCATATGATGAGTTTGAACGTTTGGCATATGCTGTAGAATCTCCTAGACCTGATTTACTTGGAGAACAGGTAGAAAAGAATTATACATCTGCTGATTATGAAACTGTAGTGGAAACTATAAAAAAGGGATTAGCTGATATAAAAACAGAAAATCCAGATGTTCAAAAGAATATTGATGAATTAAATGTATTATTAGATACACCAAACAATAAGACTCTTTATACAGTAGAAGAAATTGAAAATTTAATCCGTAAATATGAAAACGTAGAATATGTTGCTGATAAAGGAACAGTAACAGTTAAATACGTGGATGAAAATAATGAAGATTTATGTGATCCAATTGTTATTGAAAGAGAAATAGGAGAAGCATACACTACTGAAGCTAAAAGTTTTGATGGATATACATTAAAAACAACACCTGAAAATGCAGAGGGTGCTATTGAAAAAGAAACTCAAACTGTAATATATGTATACCAAAAACAAGAGACACCTGTAAATCCAGACAACCCTAATGATGGAGAACAAGAGGATCAAACACCAGGAGATCCTAACGGAAGCACAGATTCTGAAGGTGGAGACGTGGTTAAAACTGGTGACCAAACAACTATTTTTACAACTATGATTATTGGATTAATAGCTCTAGGTGGTATATTAGTTAGTATTAAAAGCAATAAAGAAAAAACTTATAAATAATTAAATATAATCTCAGAGAGCAAGGTATGAAATAAATGCCTTGCTCATTTTTAGTAAAAACACTTGGAGAATAAACGGGTTCTTTATATTTTTCTTGTTTTCTTTTATACTTGATTTATAAGTTTTAGATAGGGTGAGTTTATGAATTATGTTTATATATTAAAATGTGGAGATGGTTCTTTATATACAGGTTGGACTAATAATTTGGAAAAAAGGTTTAAGGATCATTGTAATGGAAAGGGAGCTAAGTATACCAAAGGAAGAGGACCTTTAGAACTAGTTTATTATGAAGAATTTGAGGATAAAAGGGTAGCTATGAAAAGAGAGTATGAAATAAAGCAATTAACTAGAAAACAAAAAGATGAATTGATTTTAAATAGAAATAAATTAAAAAGTTTTTGTAATTGTATATAATAAAAAGAATTTTGTTAAGAGTGGTGGAGGGACCAGACTTATGAAGCCAGGCGTACACTAATCAGTGAAAGTCCGTAATGGTAGCTGATAGTGCCAACCATATAGCAAATGACAAGGGGGATTATCGTGAGGTGGAAGTTGAAGGAAGTGGGCAGTCAGCCTTTGATCTGAGGAGTACTAATCACATTAGATTTGATTTAGTGGGCAAGTTTGCATAACAAAGCCCAATAACTATCTAAAAACTCATTAAGTATATGTGGTAGATAGAATAGTTGGTGATTTAATAGAAAGTTTTAATTTAACAATAATATAGAAATTAGGGTAAGGAAGTATTTCGTTCTGAGGAGGCATCTTTGTCTGTTTTAGTATAAAAATGTTGATTAATATATAAATAATGTTGACAAGTCAAATGGAATAGTGTTAAATTATTAACATGAAGATAGTTAATAATTAGACAAATGATTATATTTTTTACACTCTTAGTTTTAGTGATAAACTAAGTTGTATAGATAGAAAAAAATTTAAGAACATAGTTTAAGTTGTAAACTAAGGTATTGGGAGATGGAATAATGGATTTTACGTACAAATGGTGGGGCAAAGGAGATTTAGATGCTAGTTTTGGCTTGTTTTTTGATGGATTTTCAAAGGTTTTCTCAGCAGTAGGAATAATGATATTTGGTTTTGGAATGCCGGTAGCTATAGTAATGGGGAAGATTTTGCCAGCTATAGGGATAGCAACGTTTTTAGGAAACCTGTGGTATTTTTATGAAGCGTGGAGATTAGCTAAGAAGGAGAAAAGAAGTAATGTTACTGCACAGCCATTTGGAATAGGTGGAGCTGTAGTTATAAGTTGGCTATTTCTTATTATGGGACCTGTTTACTGGAAGACAGGAGATCCGATGCTTGCGTTTAGGGTAGGGCTTTCTGCAGGATTCATTGGTGGAATAATTGAGGTTATGGGAGCTTTTATGGGACGATGGTTATTAAAAGTTATTCCTAGAAGTGCACTAATGGGAAATATGGCAGCTGGAGCTTTTGTGTGGCTATCTTTAGTTGGAATAATGATAGTATTTGATAAACCTGAAATAGCGATGGTTCCACTATTTGTAGTAATAATAAATTATATTGCAAAAGCAAAACAAAGTATTGATAAAATTCCAACAGGAGTATTAGTAATCGCTTTAGGTACAGTAGTAGCATGGGCAACAGGTTATATGAATTTGGATAACTTAATGTCATCTTTTTCAGACGTAGGATTTCAGGTTCCTAGTTTATTTATAGAAGATATATTTAGAGGTTTTAAAGATGTAATACCTTATTTACCAATTATAATACCGCTTCAAATAGCTAATTTCTTAACAACATTACAAGGGGTAGAAAGTGCAAAAATAGCAGGAGATACATATCCTGAAAAACAATCTATGATAATGGATGGAATGTTTACTGTTATAGGATCATTACTAGGAAATCCGTTTCCAACAACAGTATATTGTGGACATCCTAGCTGGAAGGCAATTGATGCTAGAGGAGGATATTCATTAGTTGTTGGTATTACATACCTAATTATAAGCTTAACTGGATTAACAGGAGTAATGATGAATGTAATTCCATATGAAACTGTAATGGTATTACTTATATTCGTGGGTTTATCTGTAACCATAGATACAGTTAAGGATACAGATAAGAAATATATGCCTGTAATATTAATAGCTATGTTACCTATATTGGTTGAGCATACGAAATCAATGATTTCATCTGCTGTACAAGCTGCTGGAGGAAAGGTGGAGAATATTTCTCCAGAAGCATTTGCAGAATTTAATATATATATAAAAGGTGTTGAAATACTAGGAAGTGGGGCATTCTTATCGAGTTTGTTAATTGCAGGTTGGTTAGCGTGTGTGATTGATAAGAAGTATAAAGAAGGGGCTATTTTTGCAATAACATTAGGGTTAACTTCTTTGATAGGGTTAATACATAGCTCGCAAATGTTTGTAATTAATAAAGAGGTAATCTTAATAACAGCTGGATATTTCGCTATAGCAGCGATTACATATCATAAATCTTATATAGACAAACCTAATATTGATTTATTAGAGGAGTTTAAAGAAGAAAAAGTAAGTTGAGAAAGGAGTATTGATATGATTAGTGTTAACAGTAGAGCTGTAAAGCTTGCTAAAAAGCTAGTAAGTGACCCAGAGGGTTACAAAGTAAAAGTACATAATGTACTTGGAGCAAATGTTATTGATTGTGGTGTGGAAATGCCAGGTAGCTGGAGAACAGCTAAATTAATGACTGAAATACTATATGGAGGCCTTAATGAAATAACATATGAAACATTCCCTGAAATGATAGACGGAGTGTATTATAATGCGGTTCATGTATATTCAGACAATGTTGTACTTCAACAAGCTGGATGTAATATATCAGGGTGGGAATTAAAGCCTGGTAAGTACGCACCCGTTTTAGCAGGTCCGGGAAGAACTCTTGCAAGAAAAAAGGGAGATTGGTTTAGTAAGTATTCTGACTATGAAGATAAACATCATGAGGCTGTTCTTACAGTAGAGATGGGACGAATGCTTGCAGAAGAAGAGGTTGAAGAGCTTATTGAAGCAGTAGGTGTTGATGCTTGCAATCTTTATATTCTAGTAGCTGCAAGTGGAAGTATTGCTTGTTCTGTTCAAGTATCAGCAAGAATAATTGAGCAAACCTTACATAGATTACATGAAGAAAAGTTTAATCTTGATAATATAGTTGAAGCTCATGGATTCTGTGTGATTCCGCCAGTGATTAAGGATGATTTAATTGCTATGGGTAGATTAAATGATGTTCTTATATATGGAGGACAATCTACTTTTACAGTTGACTGTGAAGATGAAGAAGTTGAAAAAGTAATAGATAAGATTACTTCTGATAAGTGCTCAATGTATGGAAGTAGCTTTAAGACTATATATCAGGAAAATGGATGTGATTTCTATAGGGTTCCTATGGAAATGTATTCACCTGCTAAGACAGTAATAATAAATCAAAGAACTGGAAAAGTATTTAAGGCTGGAAAGTTAAACTTAGAAATTCTAGCTAAGTCATTTTCAGATACAAAATAAAGTGAAATAAAGGAGAAATTGAATATGAGATTAGAAAATAAAGTTGCAATTATAACAGGAGCGAGTTCTGGAATAGGAGAAGGAATTGCTAAAAAATTCTTAGCTGAAGGAGCTAAAGTTGTAGGGTGTGGGATTGAAGAAAAATTAAACTTTGAACATGAAAATGCTATTTATGTAAAGGCGAACTTAACAAATCCTGAAGATGCTGCAAAGGTAGTGGAAGCTGCTGTAGAGAAGTTTGGAAAAATTGATAAAGTTGTAAACTGTGCAGGAATAACTTTAATAGGAACACTGGAAACAAGTACAGTTGAAGAATTTAAGAGACAACTTGATATAAATGTAACTGGGGTATTTAACATGTGTAAAGCTGCTATTGGAGAGCTTAAGAAGCAAGAAGGAGCAGCAATAGTAAATATAGGTTCAGATTTAGGGGTAAGACCTATTCCAGAAAGAATAGGATACTGTCCAAGTAAAGCAGCAGTTATTATGTTAACTAAGTGTATAGCAGCAGAATTTGCTCCAACTGTTAGAGCTAACTGCTTATTACCAGGATTGGTTGAAACTCCAATGATTAAGGATAGATTTGAAAAAGCTGAAGATCCAGATGCATTAAGAAGAGAATTTGCTAGTATTTATCCATTAAACAGAATGGGAACAATAGATGATATGGCTAATACGGCAGTATTCTTAGCAAGCAACGAAAGTTCATTTATTACTGGTGAAACTATCGGAGTATGCGGTGGAAGTTTAATCTAAATAATTAAGAATTAGGAGGAAGTTTACATGGCTACATCATTAGAGAAAATGCCTCTTACTGTTGAAGAGGTTGGATTAAAAAGAGTTTATGCAAGTGAAACTTTAAAGAATTTTGAAGTTGAAAATATAGACTGTAAAAAAATTAGAGATGTATATGATGGAGAATTAAGATTTGAAAAGTTACACGAAGATAGACCTTATACTTTTACTTCATTAGTTACATCAATAGACGGAAGAATTGCATTCTCAGATGCGCCACAAGGTCCATTAATATCTAGATTAAATAAATATGGACAAGGTGGAGCAATGGCTGATTGGTGGATATTAAATCTACTAAGGACAGTATGTGATGGGGTAATGGTTGGAGCAGGAACTATGAATGCTGAGTCTGACTTTACTGGACATATATTTGATCAAGAACTTGAAGATGCAAGAATTGAAAAAGGAATGAATCCAGTACCATGGAATATTATAACTTCACTTAATGGTAAGGATATCCCTTTTGAACATAGAATGTTCAATGAAAAAGAGTTGCCATTAATGATTAGCACATCTAAAGAAGGGTTAAAGGTCGTAGAAGAAAATATTAAAAATCCTTATATTGTTATAGGACCTCTAGCATCTAAAGATGATGTAACTGAAGAAATGATAAACAATATGAAGAATGCAGATGGAAAGGTTATTGTTATAGCTACAGGAGAACAAGTTCCAGATTCAACAGTTGCATTCTACTTACTTAAGAAGTTTGGAATAGATAGATTATTAGTTGAAACACCTTCCTACATGCACTATTTAGTAGGGGAAAAGTTAATGGATGAATTGTTCTTTAACTACTCTTGTTTATACATTGGAGGGAAAGCTCTGACTATAGGACAATTTGGTAAAGAGTTTACTTCGGAGGATCATCCTCATACAAGAGTTCTATCAATCCATGCTCATAGTGATCATTTCTTCTATTTTAGACACAAGTTAATTTACGAGTAAAACAAAGTTATGGGGGTAGGGTTACGTGATAGTAAGCTTACCTCCAAATACAAATGATGTATGAGGGGAGAAAAAATAATGACTACAAAGAATAATAAGTTACCTTTATTTGTTCCGTCAGATTTTGATGCAACAGTAGGTACATTTTTCGATGGATTTTCAAAAATACTTGTTGCAATAGCTGTACTATCAGGAACTTTATGTATTTCATCTGATGTAATATTTGGAACAATGATGCCAGGTATTGGGCTGGGGGTATTACTTTTAAATGGATTCTTTTGGTATGATGCTAGAAGAGAAGCGAAGAAAAGAAATCAACCAGGGTTAGTTGCAGTGCCAGCTGGGTTACAAGCGGGACGTATTTTTATTTGGTTATTCTCAATTATGGTACCTGTTTATGTAAGCACAGGAGATGCTATGCTTGCATTCAATGTAGGGGTGTTTGCTAACTTTATAGCTGGATTTATATTTGTATTAGGAGCAATCATAATTAAATTCTTATTAAAAGTTATTCCATCATCAGCGTTATTTGGAGCGTTGGCTGGAGGGGCTATAGTATTCTTAGTATTAAATCCGTTAATAGATATGTTCCAAATGCCATTAATAGGATGGATATCCTTTATAGTTTTATTAGTTATTTATTTAGCTAAAATTAATACTGGTAAAGTTCCATCTGCATTTATTGCTATAGCAATTGGCTCAGCAGTTGCTTGGATATTAGGAAATATGGATCCAGCAGGAATTAGTGTTGCTACTCAAAATTTAGGATTCTATTTGCCTAAGATAACATTTGATATGTTTAATCCTACAGTAATGAGCGAGGCTATGAAGTATCTTCCTATTATTATAGTATTTACTATATCTGAAGTTATTACAGGTATCCAAGCTGTAGAGCAAGCTAAGGAATGTGGAGATGAATTTAATCCTACAAGATTATTAATAGCAGCTGGTTTAATATCATCAATTAGTGCGTTATTTGGGAATCCGTTTGCATTAGCATTATATTGGGGATATCCAGCATGGAAAGAAATTAAAGCTGGTACAGGATATAGTTTGGCTGTTGGAGGAGTATACTTACTAATAGGTCTTACGGGTGTTGCAGCCTTAGTAACTGCTTTAATTCCAGAAGTTGCTGCACTACCAGTTCTAGTATTTATAGGTTTATCAAGTACAGCACAAGCTTTTGAAGTAAATAAATCTAAATATTATCCTGCAGTAATAGTATCTATGATACCATTATTACTTGAAGGTCTATGGGGGAAATTCACAGCTGGGATAACAGCAGGAGGTTCGTTATTAGGAGAATCAGTATCATATGATATTGCTCAATTAGCTCAACTTGGAGAAAAGACTGGATTTGAAACATTCTCACATGGTTCTGCATTTATAGGTATAATTTTTGGTTCTATAATAGCATTTATAATAGATAAGAAGTGGAAGAATGTTGCTGCTACGTGTGTTATGGGTAGTTTGTTAACAACTGTTGGAATCATCCATGTAGCTCAAATACCTACAAACTTATCTATGATTACTACTAATTTAACATCTACATATTCAATTATGTATTTAGGTACAGCAATAGTATTTGCAGTATTACATTTTTTAAAATTTTCTCAAGATGAAATCTAATATCCAATGAAAAGAGGAGCTGTGTTTACAGCTCCTTTTATGTTATTAATAAATTTTTATAAAACTGATTTAAACATACACTACAAGCACCCATTAGAGGAGCATTCTTACCCAGTGTAGATACGCATAAATCTTGGTACCTTGTGATTGGTAAGAAAATTTTATCTTGCAATGTCTTAACTGCATTAGGTAGTTTGTTAAGAATATATGAGTTTACAACTATCATTTCTGGATTTAATATAAAAATTAAGTTGGTTAACCCTATTGCTAGATGATTTATGAAGTAATCTAGTGTTTCTAACGCATAAGAATTCTTTCTTTTTACAAGATCAACAAAGGTTTCTATATCTGGTATATGTATTTTTTTATTTACATGAGCTAGTACTGCTAAATTAGAACAATATTGTTCTAAACAACCTTGTTTTCCGCAAGTACATTTCTTTCCATCATAATCGATAACATGATGTCCAATAGCATTAGCAAATCCTAAATAACCTTTAACTAAGTTTCCGTTAGCTATAATACCAGAAGTAATAACATCATCTATTGTAACGACGATAAGATCTTTTTGGTTAGGAAGAAGTTCGTGCTCTGCCATTGCCGAAAGGTTACCGTCATTTTCTATGTATACTGGAACGTTGAATTTTTCAACCAGTTTACTTTTTATATCAATATCTCTCCAACCCAGCTCTGGTATAAATCTAATTACCTCATCTAGGTCTATAACCCCTCTAACAGAAATGCTTATACCAATTAAATTATATTGGCATTTAGGGATTGATGAAATTATTCTTTCTAATAAAGCACATAAATCATTAAATGCATCCTCGAAACTTTTGTTTTTTATTAGGATGTTATATGAAGAAAGAATTTTACAGGATAAATCTGTTACGATAACATCAATTGTATTAACATTTAAGTCTATAGCAATCATATAGCCAATATCATCTTTTATGGCTAACATAATAGGTTTACGGCCACCTGTAGAATCCCCTATAGTACTTTCTTGAATAAGATTTAAATCAAGAAGATCTTTTACGATAATGGATACTGTAGCTTTGTTTAACCCAGTTAATGTAGATAGGTCGGCTCTAGAAATCTGCTTTTTCAAAAGTATTGATTCTATTATTTTAATTTTATTTAAAGAACGTAAGTCTTTAGTTTCTCTAATTTCCATTGAAATCCCTTTCTATAAACAAAGAGTTAATTAAAAAAATGTCTATAAATAATTATAAGATTTAACAAAGAATTTGTCTAATGATAAATTTTATGTAAGAAAATACAAAATGATTGTTAAAGTGTTGACATATGTCGATTATTAGAGTATTATAACATTATAGCAAAAAAACTTATTTTTTACACCAATAGTTTAACATGTAAACAAAGTTATGTACTCAATTTAAAATGACGCAAACATCTAATTTTTTTTGAAATCTTAGTTTACAATATAAACTAAGTTGTTATGTTCTAATATTTTATGGTTATTAGGATAGGAAGTAAAAAAAGACTTATATACTTAAGGAGGAAATGAGAATGAAGACATTAGTTCTATTTGGAGCTGCAAGAGAAAATGGACAAACTAAAGCTTTATTAAATGCTTTTCTTGAAGGATTAGAAGGAGAAGTTGAAATTATTGATGCTTACAGAATGAAAGATGTAGCACCATGTAAAGATTGTCGTTTCTGCTGGTACAAGAAAGGATGTTCAATCAAAGATGGAATGCAAGAAATATATAAAAAATATGAAGAAGCTGACAACATAGTTGTAGCTACACCTATGTATTTCCATAGTGTAACAGGTGAATTGAAAGTATTAATAGATAGGTTCCAACTTTATTGGGCTGGGCATGTTAGAAAAGATAAGCCTGAATCGTTTATAAAGAAAGGTGCTATCCTTATGGTAGGCGGTGCCCCAAGTTTTGAAAATCAATTTTTAGGCGGAGAAATAGTTTTAACTAACTTTTTAAAGGATTTAAGTACTGAGTGTGAAGGTATTATTACATTTGCTAATACTGATGTAGATAAGGTAGAAGAATCACAGGAAATAAGAAAACAAGCTTTTGAACTAGCTCAAAAGTTAAATAGATAATAGCTAAGATTTACCCTTAAAATTTTATGGAACTGCATTAAGAAAGATATAAAGACTTCTTAATGCAGTTTGTTTTTTGTGAAGTAGGAAAGGCGATCTTATTATGCTCAAAGATCTTTGGGAAATATATGAGGTTGCTTATATGCGCCTATTATATAAGTAATACCGAAGGTATTGGAAGTCTGATAAAGGTTTTCACAAGCCTAAGTAATGTAATTAAATTATGTTATATGATTGAAGGTAGAGGATAGGGTAAGTTTGAAAGAAACTATAATCGCAGTATATTTATACTGTATAATGGTATAAATATACGACAATCAATTGGGAGAGATATACACTTTATATACAAGCTATTATACATTAAGCTAGTTATATAGCAGAATAGATGTCTAGACCTCTATCGTTTTTAAAATAAAGAACAAAATATTGTAACAAGAAAAATGAAAAAATATACAATATTACTATAGACAAATTTTAAATTTATGATAGAATTTTCAATAGGGTATAAAATAAAAATGAATGGAAGTGATTTTTATAGATAATAAAATAATTAAAAATAAATAAAAGCGCCAGAACTATATTTTATATAGTTGACGAGGTTGGGGAGTATCGAAACTTTTCGGCGGGTGCCCCACGGTATCGCACTACCGTAAACAACTGGCAAAACTATGGAGCAATTCGTAGCACAAATCCAGTTTGGTGTTAAAGCCTTCAAGGTTATGGCTTTTGAGTCCTAGGATTATTATACCCTTTTATGATTTTGCTAGGAGAAGCCTTAACAGAAGATGACAATTAAATATAGGATACAAAAGGAAGGAAGAAAAAATATGTGCGGAATAGTTGGATATGTAGGAAATAAAGGAGCAAAATCTTTCTTAATAGATGGATTATCAAAACTTGAGTATAGAGGGTATGATTCAGCAGGTATTGCAGTTTTAGATGGGACAAGTATATCTCTTGTTAAGCAGAAGGGAAGACTTTCAAATCTAGAAGGAGCTTTAAAAATTCAAAGTTCAGAAGGTACTATAGGAATTGGTCATACTAGATGGGCTACTCATGGAGAGCCATCAGATAGAAACTCTCATCCACATAAAAGTTCAAAAGGAGATATAGCAGTAGTTCATAATGGAATTATTGAAAATTACCTTGAACTTAGAAAGTGGTTAATATCAGAAGGGTATGAATTCTTTTCTGAAACTGATACTGAGGTGGTTCCAAATTTAATTCACTATTATTATGAAGGAAATCTTTTTGAGGCTGTTGTAAAAGCTACTAAGAAGCTAGAAGGAAGTTACGCTTTAGGAGTAGTTTGTGGAGATGAACAAGACAAGCTAATAGCAGTAAGAAAAGATAGTCCACTAATTGTAGGATTAGGAAATGGAGAAAATTTTATTGCTTCAGATATTCCAGCAGTAATTAACTATACAAGAGATGTATATCTTTTAGATGATAATGAATTTGTAGTTATGGATAGAAACGGAGTTTCTATTTTAAGTGCAAATGGAGATAGAATAGATAAGAACATTTATAAAGTAACATGGAGTGAGGATGCTGCTGAAAAGGGTGGATATGATTCATTCATGTTAAAAGAAATTCATGAGCAGCCAAAAGCTATTAAGGACACTATATCTTCTAGAGTATCAATGGAGAATGGTGTCTTTTTTGATGACTTTAAATTATCTAAGCAGGACTTGGATAATGTAGATAGAGTGTTTATAGTAGCCTGTGGTACTGCTTATCATGCAGGGTTAATGGGGAAAACATTAATTGAAAGAATGGCAAAGATTCCTGTTGAAGTAGATATAGCATCTGAATTTAGATATAGAAATCCACTTGTAACAGAGAAATCTTTAGTGATTATAGTAAGTCAGTCAGGAGAAACTGCAGATACATTAGCTGCATTAAGAGACTGTAATAGGATAGGGGCAAGGACTTTAGCAATAACAAATGTAGTAGGAAGTACAATTTCGAGAGAAGCAAATGATGTAATTTATACAATGGCAGGACCAGAAATAGCAGTTGCATCTACGAAGGCATATACAACACAAGTTGTAGTTATGCATTTATTAGCTTTATACTTTGGAAAGATAAAAGGAACTTTAGAAGAAACAAAGGAAAAAGAGATTGTAAGGGCTTTATTAATATTACCAGATAGAATTGAAAAACTTTTAGAAGAAAAAGAGAATATAGAAGATATAGCTAGGTTGTTAGCTAAAGAAGAAGATTTATTCTTCTTAGGAAGAGGTATGGACTATGCATTAGCTTTAGAGGGATCTCTAAAACTAAAAGAGATATCTTATATTCATTGTGAGGCTTATGCAGGTGGAGAATTAAAGCATGGAACAATAGCTTTAATTGAGCCAGGTACAAAAGTAATAGGATTATTTACTCAAGGTGATCTTAAGGACAAGATGGTAAGTAACATGGTTGAAGTAAAAGCAAGAGGTGCTAATATAATTGGGTTAGGATACCATGGAGAAGAACTTGACAAATCAGTATTTGATTATGAAATTAGGATTCCACAGATATCAGATATAGTAGCTCCAGTTTTGGCTGTAGTAGCATTGCAATTATTAGCTTACTATACAGCAAAGGAAAAAGGCTGCGATATTGATAAGCCAAGAAATTTAGCCAAGTCAGTAACAGTTGAGTAGGAGGATATTATTATGAGAGAAGAATTAGATAAATTAATAAGTGAGTACAATGAAACTAAAAGATGCTTAGAGATGGGAATAGAATGGTTGCCAGAAAATGATTTTGCTAAAGCAAAGTTAGATATGCTTAAGGTTATAATTGGAGATTTAGAGAAGTTATCTAAAACAGAAATGAATTAATCAAAAGTTATTCTGTGAATAACTAATAAATTTGGTGGATAATTTACAAAGAGCTGTGAATAAAAAGTAATTTTGTTTAGGAGAAGGTGAGGATCACTTTCTCCTTTTAATTTTAAGAATTAGGAATATTTATTCTTTTAAAAGAAAAATAATATTAATAATATAAATAATTTATCTTTTAAAAATATTATTATTTATTTTAATTTGTTTTTTAAGTAAAGACTAGTTAAGCAACAAGCGATTGTTATTGTAACAGAAAAAATTGCAACTAATGTTTTCATCTTAAAGTTCCTCAATAAATATTCTATATTTTATTTTATGATAGAAAAATTAATGTTGATAAAATAAAGTTCTATTAGAAGTTAAATATTTAGTTCATAGAATAATAATATAGCTTTAATTCAATGGGGAGTAATATGTATACTAAAGGAGATTTTCATATACATTCAACTGAATCAGATGGGGAGCTTAAGCCAGGAGAAATTATTTTATTAGCTAAGGAAAGAAAAATTGATATAATTGCTTTAACAGATCATAATACTGTATCAGGAAATAAACAAGCAATAAAGGTTGGAAAAATTCATGGAGTAAAAGTAATTCCAGGTATCGAACTGTCAACTAGATATAAAGGAAATAGAGTTCATATACTTGGATATTTTAAAGATGATAGATATGAAGATGAAGAGTTTAAAAAGATGCTTAACTCTATGAGAAAAGGAAAATTTAAAGAGTGCCAAATATATCATAAAGGAAAACTAAGTTTCAAATCAGAGGGAGGGAAGATAAGCACCTCTGCTGGAATAGAATTTTTACATCATTATGGAGCTTTTGTTGTTTTAGCACATCCAACCTTATTAAAAAGAGAGGCTTTTAATGGATTAATTAACTTGAATTTTGATGGCATTGAAGCTAAATATTATAGGAATAAAGGAAATGAAACTGAATACTTTATTAATATTGCCAAAGAAAAAGAAATTATATATACAGCAGGTTCTGATTTTCATTCATTGAGAAAGGTTGATTTAAAACATGGAACCTTAGGACAAATTTTTTTAGAAGAGGATGAAATAAAAGTTTTTTTAGAGAAATTATATGAGAAAGGTGTATAATCTTTCTCTATATATATAAAAGGTGCGGTTTAGAAAATAATTTTGTTGAGTTTAGAATTGATTGTAATAGGAAGTAGCTGTTGAATTAATCAACAGCTACTTTTGGATTAAATACTTAAATTTTTTTCTGCATTTTTTTCTTCAGATCTATCATTATCTTTAGCAAATACCTTGTACACTTGAATTATAAGTGTTGGGAAGAAAGCTAATAAGTATATAGCTAAAACTAATGAACCGCTTAAGCTAGCAACTTGGAATAAGTTTTGTAGTGGTGGTATAAATAGTACTGCATTTAAGAATACTAATCCAGCTCCAAATGCATACCAGCTAAATTTGTTAGAGAATACTCCAAGGCCAAATACAGATTTCTTACCTCTACAGTTAAATCCGTGGAATAATCTAGCTAAACATAAAGTGGAAAATGCCATTGTGCTTGCCACTTCATCGTTTCCAGTAGATAAACCAATGTGGAAAGCAATTATAGTAAATAATGCAATTAATAAGCCTTCTAATGCTATTTCTATCATAAAGTCTTTTGTTAAGATAGATTCTTTGCTATCTCTAGGTTTATCCTTTAATAGATCCTTATTTGATTTTTCCATACCTATTGCAATAGCAGGAAGTGAATCAGTTAATAGATTTATAAATAATAAGTGAACAGCTTTAAATGGTACTGGTAAAGCCATGATTGAAGCATATAAAACAGCTATTATACCTGACATATTACCAGATAGTAAGAACTTAATAGAGTTCTTTATGTTTCTATAAACATTTCTACCATTAGTAATAGACTTAACTATTGTAGCAAAGTTGTCATCTGTAAGAATCATTGAAGCTGCATCTTTAGAAACTTCAGTACCGGTTATACCCATTGCAATACCAATATCAGCTTGCTTTAAAGCAGGAGCATCATTAACACCATCACCTGTCATAGCAACAATTTTTCCTTTATTTTGCCATGCATCTACTATACGAATCTTGTTTTCAGGTGAAACTCTAGCATAAACAGATATATGAGAAAGTTTTTCGTTTAATTCTTCATCAGACATTTTATCAAGTTCAAGACCTGTTACAGCCATATCACCTTCTTGAAGAATACCAATTTGTTTAGCAATAGCAGAAGCAGTAATCTTGTGGTCACCAGTAATCATAATTGGTTTAATACCTGCCATGATACAATCCTTAACAGCTTCAGCAGACTCAACTCTTGGTGGGTCTATCATTGATATTAATCCTAAGAAAGTATAGTTGTTTTCATCATCTAAACTTAATTCTTTTTCAGAATCTAATTCCTTATAGGCAAAAGAAAGAACTCTAAGACCATTTTCTGATAAGTATTGGTTTGTATTTAAAATTCTATCTTTATCAGATTGAGTTATTTCTTTAACACCTTCAGAAGTTCTTATATGAGTAGTTCTATCAAGAAGAACATCTAATGCACCTTTTGTATACATAACATACTTATTATCTATGTAGTGCAATGTACTCATTAATTTTCTGTCTGAATCGAAAGGTATTTCTTTTAATCTCTTAAATTCATCTCTTACATCCTGTTCCTTTAATGAATGAACATGTCCTAAGTTAACAAGAGCAACTTCAGTAGGGTCACCTATTTCTTTACCATCTACAGAAGTGGAGTCATTACAAAGAATTGCGGCTCTCATTAAATCCTTTTGAACTAAGTTATCATTGAACTTTATATCTTCTGATTCAATTAAGCTATTATCAACAAAAATTTGTTTTGTAGTCATTTTATTTTGAGTTAATGTACCTGTTTTATCTGAACAGATGATAGATACACAACCAAGTCCTTCTACAGACTTAATGTTTTTAATAATTGCATTCTCTTTAGCCATTTTTTGAGTACCTAAAGCTAGTACAATTGTTACAATAGAGCTTAGAGCTTCAGGAATAGCAGCAACAGCAAGTGCAACAGCAAACATTAATGATTCTAATACAGGAGTTTGTCTATATACGCTTAAACCAAATACAATAATACAAATTATTAAGATGATTGTAGCGAGTTTTTTACTGAAATCATCTAAAGTTATTTGAAGGGGAGTCTTCTTTTCTTTAGTTTGATCCATTAAAGTAGCTATTTTTCCAAGTTCAGTTGTCATACCAGTATTTGTTACTACAATAAGAGCACGTCCATAAGTAACTAATGAACTTGAGAATACCATATTCTTTTGGTCACCAAGTGCAACTTCCTCACTGTCAATTACATCTTCAAATTTATTAACACTTTCAGATTCACCAGTAAGTGCACTTTCATTTACTTGTAATGAGAAGCTTTCAATTATTCTACCATCTGCAACAACTAGGTCTCCAGCTTCTAATACAACTATGTCTCCAGGAACAACTTCCCTTGAAGGTATCTCTATTTTTACACCATTTCTTATAACCTTAGCGTTAGGTGAAGAAAGTGCTTTTAAACTATTAAGAGACTGTTCTGCCTTTACGTTTTGTACTGTACCTAAAATAGCGTTCATAATAATAACAGCAAAAATTACAAGGGTACTTTCAGCATCTCCTGTAGCCATAGAAATAAGTGCAGCTACTATTAATATCCCTACTAAAAGGTCTTTGAATTGTTCTAAGAAAACAACTAATACACTCTTTTTCTTTTTTTCTGTTAATTCATTAAATCCATTTTCCTCTCTTGATTTATTTACTTGTTCAGTAGATAAACCTTCCTTAGTCACGTTGAAGCGATTTAAAACATCCGTGGCTGATTTTGAAAAAAACTTGTCCATAATATCTTCTCTCCTTTTTTGAGTAATAAAAAAAGACCCCTAATATAATTTACGCGTTGCGAAAATTATATTAAAAGTCTGGTAACCTTGATTATTAGGCATATAACACCAGGTTAAAATAACCGCGATTGTTGATGCTATATTTTAAACTACTCCCTCTTAATAAAAGAAATTTATATTTGATTATATTTTTATAATAAATTGGAAATGTAAAAATGTCAAGAATCTAAAATGAAAATGGAAAAAATTATTAAATACACAAAGTGATAAATAGTTCATATACTATAATATAACATTACATGGAGTTGAAAAGTTGTGATATACGGGCTGATTTTAGCTGGAGGAAAGGGAAGTAGGCTATACCCCCTATCAAGAGCCGATCAACCAAAGCAGTTTTTAAAGCTAATTAACGATAATAGTTTCTTAGTTAATACTGTGGATAGGATCGTACCTTTAATAAGTAGAGAGAATATTTATGTAGTAACTAATAGAGACTATGAGGATAAAATAAGAAACGAGTTAAGTGATATTAAAGAAGAAAATGTTTTTACTGAACCAAGTAATAAAGAAACTGCTACATGTATAGGTCTTTCAGCTGTTAAGCTTTTAAAGAAAGATGGAGATGCAGTTATGGTTGTTCTTCCATCAGATCATTATATTGAGAATGAAAAAAATTATGTAGAAACATTAAATCAGGCTGTAGAGCTAGCTAATAGAAGAAGAGGAATAGTTACTTTAGGAATAGAGCCAACTAGACCAGAAACAGGGTACGGATATATTGAAATGGGAGAAAGAATTAGTGGGAATATTGCCACTTATAAGGTAGCTAGATTTACAGAAAAACCAAACGTAGAAGTTGCTAAAGACTTTTTAGTTAAGGAAACCTATCTTTGGAATTCTGGAATGTTTGTTTTTAGAGCTGATGTAATATTAAGAGAGATTGAAAAATATTTACCTAAGATGCATAAGGCTTTAATGGAAATATATAAGCATGTTGGAGAAGAGGATGAGGAAGAGGTTATAAAGGAACAATACGAATTAATAGATGGCATTTCAATAGATTTTGGAGTAATGCAAAAAACTAGGAAGGCATATGTAATTAGATGTGATTTTCCATGGGATGATATAGGAAGTTTTTCAGCATTAAGCCGATTTTTGATGAGTTATAGAAATAATAATGTTTCTAAAAATGTTTATCTTGAAGAGTGCGAGAACTGTTCAATATTTGGAGAGAAAAATTTGATTATTGGACTAGGAGTAAAAGATTTAGTTGTAGTAGATGCAGGGGATGTTATATTGGTTATGGATAGGGCTCGGGATCAAGAAATAAAACATTTATTAAATAATTTAAGTAAAAATCAAGAGTACCATAGGTTTCTATAAAGTATAGTCGTTACATTGTGTAACGGCTATACTTTTTTATTCTTTAGGAAAATATAAAATCAATGATAATAATTTTATAATTTTCTTACCTTTTAGTAGGAGTGGGGGATATTTATGTTGATGTGACTTAGAGCTTGCGACGGAACCAGCAAAATAAATATCCCCCACCTTTTTTATTAACTGAGCAGAATTATGGAAAATAAATCAAAAATATTGTTGACAAATATACTCGGGATTCATATAATAAAATTAACATATGAACAAATGCTCATACGTTAGGAGGAATTAAAAGTGGAAAATGATAATTTAGAAAAATGTACTTGTAATATAATTCATGGTGATGTTGTTGTAGAAGTGAAAGACAAGCTACCTAAAGAGGAAACTTTATATGATTTAGCAGAGTTTTTTAAAGTTTTTGGTGATTCAACAAGGATAAAAATAATATGTGCTTTATTTGAAGCCGAAATGTGTGTGTGTGATTTATCAGCTTTATTAGGAGTTTCGCAATCAGCGATTTCACATCAGCTTCGAACTTTAAAAAGTGCAAGGTTAGTAAGGTATAGAAGAGAAGGTAAAATTGTATACTATTCGTTAGACGATGAACATATTAAGCATATTTTTGATGAAGGTTTAAGACACATAACTGAATAGCAAATAGGAGGGTATTATGACAAATGAAATAAAATTATATTTAAAGGGACTAGATTGCGCTAACTGTGCAAATAAGATAGAGAATAAGGTAAACAAATTAGAAAGCGTAGAAGAAGCTGTTTTGAACTTCTCGTTAAGTTTATTAATAGTAAACTTAAAGGAAAATAGTGATGTAAATAAAGTTGAAGAAGAAATAAAGACTATAGTAAATAAGCTTGAACCTCATGTTATAGTATCAAAATATAATAATAATATAAAAGAAAAGAAAAATGTATGTACTAGTGAATGTTGCAGTGGACATGCACATAACGTTGAAGAGAAACATGAAGAAAGCCATGAGCATAATCATAGTGAAGGTGTTTCTTTAAGAGATAAAGTAACCTTAGCAATAGGATTTATATTATTTGCTATTGCTATATTTATTGGAGAAGAAAAAAGTTATGTTCCATATATATACGCATTAAGTTATGTATTGGTGGGAGGTAAAGTTGTATTAAGCGCCATTAGAAATATATTTAGAGGGCAAGTATTTGATGAAAATTTCTTAATGACAGTTGCAACTTTAGGAGCCTTTGCTATAGGGAATCATCCAGAAGGGGTAGCAGTAATGATTTTCTACGAAATAGGAGAACTATTCCAAAGCTATGCAGTTAATAGGTCAAGAAAATCAATATCCTCCCTTATGGATATTAGAGCAGATTATGCAAATTTAATCATAGATGGGAAAGAGAAAAAGGTAGATCCTAGTGAAATTAAAATAGATGATATCATAGTAATTAAACCAGGTGAGAGAGTTCCTTTAGATGGTGTTGTTATTGAAGGAAATTCATCTTTAGATACATCAGCTTTAACTGGTGAATCATTACCAAGGAATATTGAGTTAAATGATGAAATATTAGCAGGGGTTATTAATTTAACTGGTGTAATAAGAGTAAAAGTAACAAAAGAATTTGGAGAATCAACTGTATCTAGAATTTTAGAATTAGTACAAAATGCAAGTAGTAAGAAAGCTCAAACAGAAAAGTTTATAACAAAGTTTGCTAGATATTATACTCCAGTAGTAGTACTATCAGCAGTTGCATTAGCTATAATACCTCCACTAGTAGTTGAGGGAGCATTATTTTCGGATTGGGTATATAGAGCATTAATATTTTTAGTAGTATCTTGTCCGTGTGCGTTAGTTGTTTCTATTCCTTTAGGGTTATTTGCTGGAATAGGTGGAGCTTCTAAAAATGGAGTTTTAATAAAAGGTGGAAATTATCTTGAAGCTTTAAAAGATGTGGAAACAGTTGTTTTTGACAAAACAGGAACTCTTACAAAGGGCGTATTTAAGGTTGTAAAGATTAATACAAATAATATAGAGGAAGCTGAGTTGCTGAGAATAGCAGCAACAGGAGAAAGTTTTTCTAATCATCCTATTGCACAGTCTATATTAAAAGCTTATGGAAAAGAAGTAGACAAATCTATAATATCTAATTATGAAGAAATTTCAGGAAATGGTATTAAGGTTAATATAGATAATAAAGAAGTTTTATTAGGAAACTACAAACTTATGAATTCTAATGGAATCAAATATACTAATAGCCAAGAGATTGGAACAGTAGTTCATGTAGTTGTTGATGGTGAATATAAAGGTAATATTGTAATAGCTGACGAGGTAAAAGAAGATTCTAAGGAAGCTATAGAAATGTTGAAAAAGATTGGCGTTAAGAAATGCGTAATGTTAACTGGCGATAATAAGAAGGTAGCAGAAAAAATTGCAGAAGAGTTAGGATTAGATGAAGTATACGCTGAGTTATTACCAACAGATAAAGTTGCCATGGTGGAAAAGCTATTAAAGGAGAAGTCTGAAAAGGGAAAATTAGCTTTTGTAGGTGATGGGATTAATGATGCCCCAGTTCTAGCAAGAGCAGATGTTGGGGTAGCTATGGGAGGCATTGGATCTGATGCTGCTATTGAAGCGGCAGATGTAGTGCTAATGAGAGATAACCCATCATCATTGGTTGATGCTATAGAGATAGGAAGAAAGACAAATAGGATTTTATGGCAAAATATAATTTTTTCACTTGGTGTTAAAATTGCAGTACTAATTCCAGCTGCTATTGGAATAGCAAACATGTGGGAAGGAGTATTTGCAGACGTAGGGGTTACTTTAATAGCTGTATTAAACTCTATGAGAGCTTTAAGGAAATAAGTGGATAAATATATTTGTTGACAAAGTTTGTCGATAAAAGTATAATTATTAACGTTGAAATTAAAAACTTTCAGGCATGAGGGAGTAGCATGCAGAGATGTTTTATCTCTGTAACAAGGTCAACATACTGATGATATAATCATCTGGCTTTGTTTTAAATTGTGAGACTTATGTATAACGGATTAGGGTTGCGTTATACATAAGTCTTTTTTTATTCTTTAGGGAATTATACTTGTTATTAAATTGGAGATAAGTTCAATATTTAAATGCTAATAAAGTTTATTCTTTAGTGTTTATAATGATAAAAAATGTATAAAATAAAGATGTGCTATTTAGGAGGGAAAATATGAGTATTATATCTATTTTAATGATAGGATTGGGGTTAGCTATGGATGCGCTAGCTGTTTCAATTACTATTGGTATTAATTCTAATAAAAAAAGCAAAATAAAAATGGCTTTTAAAGCTGCTTTGTTTTTTGGTGCTTTTCAAGCTATTATGCCCTTTATAGGTTGGGCTGTAGGTAGAAATTTTACTAAATATATTGAGATGATGGATCATTGGATAGCTTTTATTTTATTAGCTATTATTGGTGGGAAAATGATTTATGAAGCATTAAAAGGAGAAGAGAGTGAAGAAGAGAAAACTTATTCAAATAAAACATTATTAATATTAGCTATTGCTACTAGTATAGATGCATTGGCTGTAGGAATAAGTTTTGCGTTTTTAAATGTAAATATATTATTAGCAATATTAATCATAGGAATAGTGACAGCTGTTTTAAGTTTTATTGCTGTATATATAGGTGAAAAGTTAGGAGAAATGTTTAAGAGTAAGGCAGAGATATTCGGAGGCGTTGTTCTAATTTTAATAGGATTAAAAATATTAATAGAACATCTTTTGAAATAGTAATGTAAAGAATCGACAAAATTCATGCTTGCCATATTGAAAGTGAAAATATTATTTAATAAAAGTAATGGATTAATAATGAAGTTTTATGGTAATATAATAAATGATGGATTATTTGCGTGAAAAGTAAAGTGTAGAATTTACATAACTTTGTTAAAAAATAGATAAAATTTAGAGAGAAGGTGCAGTATGGAAAAGAAAAAAAATATTTCTATGGCTGTAATTAAACGTCTGCCAAAATATCATAGATATTTAAATGAATTAATGAAAAATGATGTAGATAGAATATCATCAAAAGAATTAGGTGAAAAGATAGGATTTACAGCATCTCAAATACGTCAAGATTTAAATTGCTTTGGTGACTTTGGGCAACAAGGATATGGGTATAATGTTAGAGAATTATACAATCAAATAAGTAGTATTCTTGGATTAAGTCAAAAATATAATACTGTAATTGTAGGTGCAGGTAATATAGGGCAAGCAATTGCAAATTATAAATTTGATAAACAAGGTGTAAATTTAGTTGGAATATTTGATGCAAATCCTAAGTTGGTTGGACTTAAAATTAGAGATATTGAAATAAGTGAAATAGATACTTTAAAATCTTTTTTAAGTAAGAATAAAATAGATATAGGTATAATTTGTGTCCCTAGATTAAATGCTCAAAAGGTATGTGACGAGATGGTAGAAGGTGGAGTTAAGGGGATTTGGAACTTTGCCCCTGTAGATTTGTCAGTACCAGAGAATGTAAGGGTTGAAAATGTTCATTTAAGTGAAAGTTTAATGACACTTATCTATTTATTACACAGTAATGAGGGATAAAAATAGAAAAAATATCCTTGGTTATAGCTTATAAAATTAACATAAAATCACAATTTGATATTGAAAAAAATTTAACAAGGTATTATAATCGTAATTGAAGTTTGTTAAAAACTTCAATTATTTTTTTATCTAAGTTTGTTATATTATTAACAAAAATAACAATAAAAAGTATTTATTTTCAGACAATTCGACAGACTCATGCCACTATTTAGTGTATAATATTGGATAGTTTGTAAAATTAAAAAAGATTAAGAAAAATAAGAGTGTAAATAAGGAGGATATGAGGGGATGGAATTAAAAAACGTGATTCTTGAAAAAGAAGAGCATTTAGCTATTGTTACTATTAATAGACCAAAAGCTTTAAATGCATTAAATTCAGAAACATTAAAGGATCTTGACACAGTTCTTGAGGATTTAGAAAATGATAGCAATATTTATGCTGTTATATTAACTGGGGCAGGAGAAAAGTCTTTCGTTGCAGGTGCTGATATAGCAGAAATGAGAGATTTAAATGAAGAACAAGGTAAAGAATTTGGAATGCTTGGAAATAAGGTATTCAGAAGATTAGAAAAGTTAGACAAGCCTGTAATTGCAGCAATATCAGGATTCGCTCTTGGTGGTGGTTGTGAATTATCAATGGCATGTGATATAAGAATAGCTTCAGAAAGAGCAAGATTTGCTCAGCCAGAATCAGGTTTAGGAATAACTCCTGGATTTGGTGGTACTCAAAGACTACCAAGAATAGTTGGGTTAGGAAAAGCAAAAGAAATGATTTATACAGGAGCTATGGTTAAGGCAGATGAGGCTTTAAGAATAGGACTTGTAAATAAGGTAGTTCCTCTAGAAAATCTTATGGAGGAAGCTAGAGCTATGGCTAATGCAATAATTGTTAATGCGCCAGTAGCTGTTAAGTTATGTAAGGATGCTATTGATAGAGGTATGCAAGTAGATATAGATAGAGCAATTGAAATAGAGGCAGAAGACTTTGGAAAATGCTTCAGCACAGAAGATCAAACAGAAGGAATGACTGCATTCTTAGAAAAGAGAGCAGAAAAGAACTTCCAAAACAAATAAATTGTTTTTTTAAATATAAGGAGGGTCAAATCAAATGGATTTCGAATTAACTAGAGAACAACAATTAGTACAACAAATGGTTAGAGAATTCGCAGTAAATGAAGTAAAACCAATAGCTGCAGAAATTGATGAAACAGAAAGATTCCCTATGGAAAATGTTCAAAAAATGGCTAAACTAGGAATGATGGGTATTCCATTTTCTAAAGAAGTAGGGGGAGCAGGCGGAGATGTTCTTTCATACATAATCGCTGTAGAGGAGTTATCAAAGGTATGTGCAACAACAGGAGTTATCCTTTCAGCTCATACATCACTATGTGCTTCAGTTATCAATGAACACGGTACTCCAGCACAAAAAGAAAAGTATTTAGCAGATTTATGTTCTGGTAAGAAGATTGGTGCTTTCGGTTTAACTGAACCAGGTGCTGGTACAGATGCAGCAGGACAACAAACTACTGCAGTTTTAGATGGAGACCATTATGTATTAAATGGTTCAAAGATATTCATAACAAATGGTGGAGTTGCTGAAACTTTCATAATTTTTGCTATGACAGACAAGAGCCAAGGTACAAGAGGAATATCTGCATTTATAGTTGAAAAAGACTTCCCAGGATTCTCAATAGGTAAGTTAGAAAACAAGATGGGTATTAGAGCATCATCTACTACTGAATTAATAATGGAAGATTGTATAGTACCAAAGGAAAACTTAATTGGTAAAGAAGGTAAGGGATTTGGTATAGCAATGAAGACTCTTGATGGAGGAAGAATTGGTATAGCTGCTCAAGCTTTAGGTATAGCTGAAGGTGCTTTTGAAGAAGCAATAGCTTACATGAAAGAAAGAAAACAATTCGGTAAGCCACTTTACACTAAGCAAGGTTTACAATGGTACATGGCAGAAATGGATGTAAAGATAGAAGCTGCTAAGCAATTAGTATATAAGGCTGCTATGAGAAAACAAAATGGACAACCTTATTCAATAGATGCTGCTAGAGCTAAGTTATTTGCAGCAGAAGTAGCTATGGATGTTACTACTAAGGTAGTTCAAATCTTTGGTGGATATGGTTACACTAAGGAATATCCAGTAGAAAGAATGATGAGAGATGCTAAGATAACTGAAATCTATGAAGGAACTTCAGAAGTTCAAAAGATGGTTATTTCAGGTAGCTTATTCAGATAGGAGGAAGTTATAAAATGAATATAGTAGTTTGTGTAAAACAAGTTCCAGATACAACAGTTGTTAAGATAGATCCTAAGACTGGTACATTAATAAGAGATGGTGTTCCATCAATTATTAATCCAGAAGACAAGCATGCATTAGAGGCAGCATTACAATTAAAAGAAGCTCATGGTGGCAAGGTTACAGTTGTTTCAATGGGACTTCCAATGGCTAAGGCTGCATTAAGAGAAGCTTTATGTATGGGAGCTGATGAAGCTATTCTTTTAACAGATAGAGTATTAGGAGGAGCTGATACATTAGCAACTTCAAAATCTCTAGCTGGTGTAATTAAGAAATTAGATTACGATATAGTATTTGCAGGAAGACAAGCTATCGATGGAGATACAGCACAAGTTGGCCCAGAAATAGCTGAACACTTAAATATTCCTCAAGTAACATATGTTCAAGATGTAAAAGTTGAAGGTGACTCTTTAATAGTTAACAGAGCACTAGAAGATGGACATCAAATAGTAGAAGTTAAGACTCCATGTCTATTAACTGCAATCGAAACATTAAATGAACCAAGATACATGAATGTTGCTAATATTTTTGCAACTAATGACAATGATATCAAGGTTATGAGTGCAGACGATATAGATGTAGATAAGTCAGAGTTAGGTCTTAAAGGTTCTCCAACAAAGGTTAAGAAGTCAATGACTAAGGAAGTTAAGGGAGCAGGAGAGCTAGTTAAAGAAGGCCCTAAAGAAGCTGCAGCTTATGTTTTAGGAAAATTAAAAGAAAAACACTACATCTAAGATAATAGGAGGGTAATTTATTATGAATATAGCAGATTACAAAGGCGTTTGGGTCTTTGCTGAACAAAGAGAAGGACAATTACAAAAAGTATCTTTAGAATTACTTGGTGAAGGTAGAAGAGTAGCAGATAAATTGGGAGTAAAGTTAACTGCTTTATTACTAGGACACAATGTAGAAGGATTAGCAAAAACTTTAGGTGAACATGGTGCAGATGAAGTTTTAGTTGCTGATGATAAGAATTTAGAGCATTATACAACTGATGCTTATACAAAGGTTATTTGTGATTTAGCAAATGAAAGAAAGCCAGGAATATTATTTGTAGGAGCTACTTTCATTGGTAGAGATTTAGGACCAAGAATAGCTGCAAGATTAACAACAGGATTAACTGCAGACTGTACTTCAATAGATGTTGAAGTTGAAAATGGAGATCTTTTAGCTACAAGACCAGCATTTGGTGGTAACTTAATGGCTACTATAGCATGTCCAGATCATAGACCACAAATGGCTACAGTAAGACCAGGAGTATTTGCAAAGGTAAATACTGATGCTTCAAACTGTAAGATTGAAAAAGTAGAAGTTAAATTAGCAGATAGCGATATTAGAACTAAGGTTCTTGAAATAATCAAGGAAAAGAAAGATATTGTTGATATATCTGAAGCAAACATTATAGTATCTGGTGGTAGAGGTGTAGGATGTAAAGAAAACTTTGCTTTACTACAAGAATTAGCAGATGCTTTAGGTGGAGTTGTTGCAGGTTCAAGAGCAGCAGTAGAAAAGGGATGGGTTGAAAATGCTTACCAAGTTGGGCAAACTGGTAAGACAGTTAAGCCAACAATCTATATAGCTTGTGGTATTTCAGGAGCTATCCAACACGTAGCTGGTATGCAAGATTCAGAATTAATTATTGCTATCAATAAAGATGAAACTGCTCCAATAATGCAAGTTGCTGATTATGGTATAGTTGGAGATGTTAAGAAGGTAATACCTGAATTAATAGCTCAAGCTAAAGAAATGAAGGCAGCTGAATAATATAAAAATATTGAGTTTTTAGGAGGAATAAAAATGAAAAAGGTTTTCGTACTTGGTGCTGGAACAATGGGTGCTGGAATAGTTCAAGCATTCGCACAAAATGGATTTGAAGTTATAGTAAGAGATATTAAAGATGAATTCGTTGAAAGAGGAATAGCTGGAATAAATAAGAGCTTAAGCAGATTAGTTGCTAAAGAAAAGATGACAGAAGAAGTTAAGGAAGAAATACTTTCTAGAATTTCTGGAACAACTGATATGAGTTTAGCTGCTGATTGTGATTTAGTAGTAGAAGCTGCTATAGAAAATATGAAGATTAAGAAGGAAATATTTGCAGAATTAGATTCAATCTGTAAGCCGGAAACAATCTTAGCTTCAAATACATCTTCTTTATCAATAACAGAAGTTGCTAATGCTACAAAGAGAGAAGATAAAGTTATAGGAATGCACTTCTTTAACCCAGCTCCAGTAATGAAACTTGTTGAAATTATAAGAGGAGCTAAAACTTCTCAAGAAACTTTCGATGCAGTTAAAGAAATGTCTGAAGCTATAAAGAAGGTACCAGTAGAAGTTGCTGAAGCACCAGGATTTGTAGTTAACAGAATTCTTATTCCAATGATTAATGAAGCAGTTGGAATTTATGCTGATGGAGTAGCATCTGTAGAAGATATAGATACTGCTATGAAATTAGGAGCTAATCACCCAATGGGACCTTTAGCATTAGGAGATCTTATAGGATTAGACGTATGTCTTGCTATAATGGATGTTCTTTATAATGAAACTGGAGATTCTAAGTACAGAGCTCATACTTTATTAAAGAAGTATGTTAGAGCTGGATGGTTAGGAAGAAAGACAGGAAAAGGATTCTACGATTATTCAAAATAATATATATCCTTAATATATTAAATATAGAGAATAGACAAGTGTTGTTTTTTAAGCAAATACTTGTCTATTTTTTATTATAATTATATTTAATAACAGTAGATAGGTGACAAAAATATTATGCAATGATAATGTATACATATAATAGACTATAGGGCAGGTTGAAGAATATGGCAAATAATAAACAAAAGGTAGAAGAGATATTAAAGAGATTAACTGAAGATAATAAGGGGAAAGAAGGTTTTTATGGAATAGATACATTAACTATTGCAGAAGAGTTAGAGTTAAGAAGAAATGTTGTAAGTCAGTATCTAAATGAATTAGTTGATGAGAAAAAAGCTATAAAGTCGAAGACTAGGCCAGTTTTGTTTACATATATAGACTCCAATGAAAAAGTGAATTCATCTGGAAATGATGGAGAGGATATTTTTAGAGAATTAGTTGGATATAATGGAAGCTTAAAAACTGCTGTAAAGCAATGTAAATCAGCGGCTTTTTACCCTAGTAAAGATATGTCAGTATTATTAACAGGACCAAGTGGGGTTGGTAAGAGTTTCATAGCTAACTTATTACACAAATATGCAGAACAAAGAGGAAGGATAGAGGAAGGGGCACCTTTTATTGTATTTAATTGTGCTGATTATGCTGATAATCCAGAATTGCTTTCAGCAAACTTGTTTGGCTATAAAAAAGGAGCCTTTACTGGTGCAGACAAAGACCATATAGGTTCATTAGAGCTAGCAGATGGTGGATATCTATTTTTAGATGAAGTACATAGATTATCTCCTGAAGGTCAAGAAAAACTTTTTGTTTTTATGGATAAAGGGCTGTTTAAAAGAGTTGGTGAAAGTAAGGCAGAGAGAAAAGCTAATGTAAGATTTATTTTTGCAACTACAGAGAGTCCTGAAGAAACATTACTTGAAACATTTACTAGAAGAATCCCGCTAGTAGTGAATATACCTAAGTTAGTAGATAGGCCTATCGATGAAAGATTAACAATGATATATAAGTTTTTTAGTAGTGAGTCTAAGGAAATCCATAAAGATATTAAGGTGAGTAAGGATGTAATAAACTATATTTTATCTCAAAAGAAAGCCGGAAATATAGGAAGTTTAAAGAACTTAATTAAGCTTTGTTGTGCGTGGTCTTATAAAGACCAACAAGATGAAGATATAATCACAATAGGCAAAGGATATTTAAAAGATTTAGAAGGTGTAGAAAGAAATAACGTCAAACAGTTTTTTTATGACGATTTTATGTACATAAGTAGTGAAGGGCAAGGTATAAAAGAAATTCATACAATAAGTAATGATAACTTTATAAGAATAAATGAAATTATATATGAAGTAGAAGAAGTGCTAAATGAATATATACAAAATAAAGTATCGTTAGAAGAGTTAAAAAAGAAAATAAATATAGAACTTAATAGAAGTCTTGGATTGATGGTTTATGAGGAGAGTTCTAATGAAGGAAATGACTTAATAGAGAGTTTATATCTAGATACAGTAACTAATACCCTAAAAGCTGTTGAAGGAACGTATGGAATTAAATATTATGGCAATACATCTAAAATAATAACAAAAATTTTATTGTACTTTAAAAATAATAACTTAGATGTCCTATCTAGTAGTAGCTTTAATAGTATAAAGATCATAAGAGCTATAGTTGCTAAGAAATTAAGTAAAGCATCTATAGTGGCAGAAAAACTTATAAGAAATCTAGAATCTAATTTAGATTATAAGTTAGATCCAAGGATTGAATTAATTATTTTAATGTATTTTTTTGCTATGATGAGTAATGAAAGTACTCAAATTAATGCTATTATAGTTGCTCATGGATATTCAACAGCTAGTAGCATAGCAAGTGTAGCAAATCAAATGTTTGAACAGTTCATATTTGAAGCATTTGATATGCCAGTGGACATGTCTCCTATAGAAGTTAAGAATCAAATAAAGCAATATATAAGTGGTATTGATACTTCTAAAGGGACTATTATTTTAGTAGATATGGGTTCTTTAGTGAATATAGATAGAGATTTAAAAGATGTAATAGAGGGGGATCTTGGGATAATCAATAATATAACAACCAATATAGCTCTAGATATTGCAGGAAGAATAATTAATGGGCAAGACGTTCGTTCAATGATAGAAGGAATAGAAAAAAATAATGTGCTGTCTTGTAAGTATATAGAGGGAAAGAAAAAGAAGAAAGCTATTTTGACTACTTGTATATCTGGAATTGGTACAGCTGTTAAGCTTAAAAAACTAATAAGAGAGTGTATTGGTTCTGCTGATATAGAAGTGAAGGAATATGAATACTCTAAATTAAGCTTAATGGGAAAAGAAGATAAGATTTTTAGCGAGTATGATGTTAGATTAATTATTAGTACTACTAAGATAGATATTGATGGGGCAGAATGTCTTCTTTTACAAGACCTTATGAGTGGGGATAGTGATGATATTTTTGTTAACGCGTTAAAAGAAATAACATTAGATAAAAACATTGATATGATTCGTCAAGACTTAGTAAAAATGTTCTCTATGGAAAATCTTGTGTCTAGGATGACTATATTAAATCCAGGAAAAATAATTAATGAGGTAGAGGATATTATAATTAATTATGAAAGAATACTAGGGATAATATTCTGTAGCGAATTAAAAATGACTTTATATATACATGTTAGTATACTTATAGAAAGATTAATGATAAAACAAGGATTAGAGTTTGAGCTTGGTGAAAGAGACTACGAAGAGAAAAATAATAAATTTATTGAAATAACTAATAAGATTTTTAATCCTTTATTAAGGGAATATAATTTAAGCATTACTACCAAAGAAATATCTATAATTCAAACTATTATAGAATCAAGAATAGGAAAAATAGAATTATAAATTTAAAGGCATGACACTTGTAAATAGTGTCATGCCTTTTTAGGTTTTGTTGGTATGACAGAAAGAAACTGAGTATGACACTAGAATTTTGGAAAGTTTTTTGAATTTAAAAGTGGCTATTTTACTAGCTTTCTTGTATGTAAAATTGAATGATAAAAAGTTGGCACGTTAATTGCTAATATAAATAAGTGTAAAAATCAAATAGAGAAACAGGAGGATAAAGAATGTACAAAATAATTATAGCAACACATGGTCCTTTAGCAGAAGCATTTAAGTCAACATTAAAGATGTTTACAAATGATATAGACGATGTATATTCTGTAGGTTTAACTGAAACTGGTGTTGAAGAGTTTAAAGAAAAAATAGATAACATAATGAATGAAGCTTACGAAGATGGGAAAGAAATTCTTGTTTTAGCTGACTTGTTTGGAGGAACTCCATTCAATACAGCAATGTTAGAAATCAAGGGTAAATATAAAAATGTAGAAGTTATAGCAGGAATTAATTTACCTTTATTAATTGAAGCAACTTTATTAAGAGGTGGAGATTTAAAAAGTTCAATGGAAAGTTTAAAAACTTCAGCTCAAGATGCAATTATGATTCCACCATCATCTGCTGTAGATGATGATGATGAATAGAAAAAATCATAGGAGGATTTTTATATGCAAATACAATTATGGCAAATCATTATTCTAGGCCTATTAGGTGGTATAGCTCAATGGGACGAAACAAATATGAAAATTGGATTTAGAAATCCAGCAATTACAGGACTTATTGTAGGACTTATTTTAGGAGATGTAAAAACAGGTTTATTAGTGGGAGGAACTCTTCAATTAATGACATTAGGTATAGGCAGTTACGGTGGAGCAACAATTCCAGACTATGCAACAGCAACGATTATAGCAGGAGCGCTTGCAATCTCAACAGGTCAAGGAGTTGATTTTGCAATAGGTATAGGTGTACCAGCAGCATTATTACTAGTTCAACTTGATGTATTAGCAAGAATGAGTAACGTATTCTTTCAACATAGGGCAGAAAAATATGCTGATGAAAGAAAATATAACAAAGTAGAATTAATGAACGTTTTAGGTTTATCGACTTGGATGATTTCAAGATTTGTACCAGTATTTATTTGTTTATACTTTGGAGAAGGTTTAGTACAAACATTACTTAGTTCATCACCAGCATGGTTAATTGGTGGATTAAAAGCAGCAGGTGGAGTATTACCAGCATTAGGTATAGCTTTATTACTTAAATACTTACCAATTAAAGCTTACGCTCCATACTTAATAGTAGGATTTGTTTTAGCAGCATTCTTCAACTTACCAATGTTAGGAGTAGCTTTATTAGGATTTGCAGTAGCTTTATATAACTTCAAAAAAGCAACTGATGCAGATGCAAAAGCAGTAAATGTAGGATTCGCAGGAGGTGCAGACGAAGATGAATAAATTGAGTAATAAAACAATTAACAAAGTTTTCTATAGGTGGTTATTCGCGTCACAAACAGCATGGAACTATGAAAAAATGCAAGGTTTAGGATACTGTTATTCAATGTTACCAGCATTAAGAGAGATATATACTAACGAGGATGAGTTAAATGCAGCAGTTAAGAATCACTTACAATTCTTTAACTGTAATATAGTAACAGGACAATTCATATTAGGAGCAGATTTAGCTATAGAAGAGGCAGAGGGAGCAAAATCAAGAGAAGCGGTTGCAGCAATTAAGACTGGTCTTATGGGACCTTTAGCTGGTATAGGTGATACATTATTCGGTGTTACTTTAAACACTGTATTTGGATCTATTGCAGCTTATATGGCATTAGAAGGAAGTTCAATTGGATGTTATATGTGGATTTTAGCTAACATCGCTAAGATTATAATCAGTAAAGGTTTTATAAAAGCTGGATACAAACAAGGTGCCAAGTTAGTTGCATCGGTAGGAAATGTATTAAAAAATATTACAGATTCAGCTTCAATGCTTGGACTAATGGTAATAGGTGCTTTAATACCAACAGTTGTTAAGGCAACAGTACCATATGTTTATACATCTGGAGAAGCTCAATTAGTTGCTCAAGAAATCTTAGATAAGATTATGCCAGGGTTAGTACCAGTAGCAATTGTTGCATTAACTTACTGGTTATTAGGTAGAAAGAAAATGAATTCTACAAGGGTTATTTTAATTCTTATAGTATTATCAATAGTATTATTTAATTTAGGAATTTTAGCATAATATTTGGAGGTTGTAATAATGAAAGGGATAGTTCATATTAGAATAGATGATAGATTAATACACGGACAAGTTGCAGCATTCTGGACAAACTCATTATCAATAAGCAGAATTATGGTTGTTAATGATGAGGTTGCAGCAGATGAAATGCAAAAATCTTTATTAAGAATGGTAGCACCAGCTTCAGTTAGAACTTCTATCATTAGTAAAGAAACAGCAATTAAGAATATTTCTGCAGGTAAATATGAAGGACAAAGAGTTTTGTTAATAGTTAAGAATCCTAAAGATATTTGGGAATTAAAGCAAGCAGGATTAGACATTACTTCATTTAATGTTGGAAATATGGCTGCAAAAGAAGGAACAAGATCAATAAAGAGATCAGTAAATGTTACCGATACTGATGTGGAATATTTCAATAAGCTATTAGATGCGGGAGTAGATATATCTGCTATAATGGTTCCTGATGATCCAGATTGTAAGTTAAAAGACATTTTAAAATAACAAAGATAAATAGGAGAATGACTTTAGGTGAATGGTGAAGTACTAGCAATGAATAGTAACATATGTAATTTCGAAGAAATTGCTAATTATTGTTCATCTTCACTATTAACTAAAAAAGTCATTCTTTTTTAGTAGGAGGATAAACCATGGTAAAAGTTGATTTAGGGAAATTAGATACTGAAAGAGTTAATGAAAATACAAAAAATATAGATAAATTGTCAACATTAGATATGATTAAACTTATTAATAAAGAAGATCATAAGGTGGCAGAAGCTGTGAAAGAAGATGTGGAAAACATAGCAAAGGCTGTGGATTTAATTCATGGAAGGTTGATAAGAGGGGGAAGACTTATATATGTAGGAGCAGGAAACTCAGGAAGACTTGGTGTTTTAGATGCTTGTGAATGTCCACCTACATTTGGAGTTGAACCTGGTGTAGTTGTTGGTGTACTTGCAGGGGGGCGCAATGCTACTGTATATGCTCAAGAAGGATCAGAGGATTTTGAAGAACTATCTATAGAAGAATTAAAGAAGTTAGGGTTAAATGAGAATGATGCAGTGGTAGCTTTAAGTGCTTCTGGTAGAACTCCTTATGCAAAAGGTGCATTAAAGTATGCAAAAGAAGTAGGTGCAGCACATATAGCTGTTAGTTGTAGTAGAAATGCAGAACTTTCAAAGTTTGGAGAAGTTGCTATAGAAGTTGTAACTGGGGCGGAAGTTATTACAGGGTCAACAAGACTTAAAGCAGGTACAGCTCAGAAGATGATTTTAAATATGCTATCAACAGGTTCTATGATTAAGAGTGGTAAGGTTTATGGTAACTACATGGTAGATGTAAGAGCGGGAAATCATAAGCTTGTTGAAAGAAGCAAGAAGATAATTGTTGATTGTACAGGGGTATCTAGGGAAGAAGCTGAAAAGTATCTAGAAATAAGTGAAGGGAAAGTAAAGCTTGCTGTATTTATGATTCTTTCTCAATTAAATAAGGAAGAAAGTATTAAAGTTTTAGAAGAAAATGATAATACCATATATAAAGCGCTACAAGCTATAAAGTAGTTGTATGATTTTTGCATTGAAAAAAGACGCCAGGGCGTCTTTTTTTATTACTATGGGTTTGTGGTTCACAATTAATTGTAGAAGATAAATTAGTACACCTATAAATATAATTAATGATGTTTCTGGCTATTAAAAATTAAGAGAATATATTTTTATAGATAGGTCTATTTTGTGAATTTATTGATAAAGTGAAAGGTATTATTGTATAATATACTATAAAATACCAAATAAGCAAAAGCATGGGGGGATGAAAGTGTTTAAAATAACTAACAAGAGATTATTGACAGAAAATATTTATCTTATGGATGTTGAAGCGCCAAGAGTTGCTAAATCTGCTCATCCAGGACAATTTGTAATTGTTAAGATAGATGAAAAGGGAGAAAGAATTCCATTAACTATTTGTGATTACGATGCAAATAAGGGGACAGTAACTATTGTTTTTCAAACATTAGGAGCATCAACAAAAGAAATGGCAGAGTTAGAAGTTGGGGAATACTTTAGGGATTTTGTGGGTCCTTTAGGACAAGCATCAGAAATGGTGCATGAAGATTTAGATGAATTAAAAAAGAAAAATATCCTATTTGTTGCAGGTGGAGTTGGAACAGCACCTGTATATCCACAGGTTAAGTGGTTATCTGAAAGAGGTATTAAGGCAGATGTTATAGTTGGGGCAAGAAATAAAGATATTGTAATTTTAAAAGAAGAAATGGAGCAAGTAGCAGGAGACTTATACATAGCTACAGATGATGGATCTTCTGGATTTAAAGGATTAGTAACAGACAAAATAAAAGATTTAATTAATAATGAAGGAAAGAAATACGATTTAGTAGTAGCAATTGGGCCTATGATAATGATGAAATTTGTTGCTCTACTTACAAAAGAATTAAATATTCCTACAATAGTAAGCATGAATCCAATTATGGTAGATGGTACGGGAATGTGTGGTGCATGTAGAGTTACTGTAGGAGGAGAAGTTAAGTTTGCATGTGTTGATGGTCCAGAATTCGATGGACATCTAATAGATTTTGATGAAGCTATGAGAAGACAATCCATGTACAAAACTGAAGAAGGAAGATCAGCTTTAAAGTTGGCTGAAGGAGACACCCATCATGGTGGATGTGGACATTGCGGAGGTGAAGAGTAATATGCCTAATATGAAGAGAGTACCAATTACAGAACAAGCTCCTAAGGTAAGAGCTACAAACTTTAAAGAGGTTTGTTTAGGATATACTAAAGAGGAAGCAATGGAGGAAGCATCAAGATGTTTAAATTGTAAAAATCCAAGATGCGTTTCTAAGTGCCCAGTAAGTATTCAGATTCCAAGGTTTATAGGACAAGTTAAATTAGGAAATTTTGAAGAAGCGGCTAAGATTATAGCAGAATCATCAGCCTTACCTGCTGTTTGTGGAAGAGTATGTCCTCAAGAAAGTCAATGTGAGGGACAATGTGTTCTTGGCATTAAGGGGGAAGCTGTTGCAATAGGTAAGCTAGAAAGATTTGTAGCAGACTGGTCTAGAGAGAATCAAATAGACTTATCTGAAACATTACCTAAGAATGGTAAGAAGGTTGCTGTTATAGGAAGCGGTCCTGCAGGTTTAACATGTGCAGGTGATTTAGCTAAATTAGGATATGATGTTACAATATTTGAAGCTTTACATGAAGCTGGTGGAGTTTTAGTATATGGAATACCAGAATTTAGATTACCTAAGGATACAGTAGTTAAGACAGAGATAGATAATGTTAAAAAGTTAGGAGTAAAAATTGAAACTAATGTTATTATAGGAAAGACTATAACAATAGATGAATTATTTGAAGATGAGGGATTTGAAGCTGTATTTATAGGTTCAGGTGCAGGATTACCTAAGTTTATGGGTATACCTGGCGAAAATTCAAATGGTGTATTTTCAGCTAATGAGTTCTTAACAAGAAATAATCTAATGAAAGCATATAAGGATGGATACTCAACTCCAATTAGAGCAGGACAAAAGGTTGCTGTAGTTGGTGGAGGAAATGTTGCTATGGATGCAGCGAGAACAGCCTTAAGACTAGGTGCTGAAGTGCATGTAGTATATAGAAGAAGTGAAGCTGAATTACCAGCAAGAGTTGAAGAAGTACATCATGCTAAAGAAGAAGGTGTTATTTTTGATGTTCTTACTAACCCAACAGAAATATTATGTGATGAAAAAGGTTGGGTAAGTGGAATGAAATGTGTAAGGATGGAGTTGGGAGAACCTGATGAATCGGGAAGAAGAAGACCAGTAGAGATTAAGGATTCTGAATTTATTTTAGATGTAGATACAGTAATAATGTCTCTTGGAACTTCACCAAATCCTTTAATATCATCTACTACAAAAGGATTAGAAATAAATAAAAGAAAATGTATAGTAGCATCTGAGGATACTGGATTAACTTCAAGAGAAGGGGTATTTGCAGGTGGCGATGCTGTAACTGGAGCTGCTACTGTTATATTAGCAATGGGAGCTGGTAAAAAAGCGGCAATAGGAATTCATGAATACTTATCAAATAAATAGAAAAATTTAAGTAAAATTAACCCTAAATGTGATGGATTTTTAATTATATATCGCATTTAGGGTTTTTTATTTGAAAAAAATAAAAAAATATCTTGGATTATGGTTAAAAAAATAACAAAAATATGATTTTTATAATTACAACGATTAAGGAAGTAATTTGTAAGTTGTAAATATTAAGAAAATTATCAATAATTAGAATTAAAAAAGTGGTTGTTAAAGTTGATATAAATAGCGGAAACGTTAAATATTATTGCTAGAATCCATAAAAAGAAAAATATGGAGTATTTAAAAGAATATAAACAAATAACCGTGAATCTTAATTAAGTTTATATAATCAACATTAAAGTGGTATGTAAAACTTTTTAAGAAGTTTTGTTGTTTGCTTTAAGGGTTAAAAGGTTAGATTTTATTGTTAAATAGCCATCAATGCTAGGTATTGCCTTATTTATAAAAATTAAATATACTAGTTCAAGTACTTAAGAAAAAATAGTAAAGAAGGTTAAAAATATGGATTTTACACAAAAGAGATGGAAACTAGCAGATATAGTACAAAATGCTATTAAATCAGAACTATTACCAGGAGCATTGTTGTTAGCAGCAACATTATGTGCATTAGTAATAGCTAATACGTCTTTAGTTAATGAATATCATCATTTTTTTGAAACTGAAGTTGTAAGAGGTATAACAATGCATGCATTTGTTAATGATTTCTTGATGGCAATATTTTTCTTAGTTGTAGGTTGTGAAATAAAAAAAGAAATAGTTAGTGGACATTTATCAAATATAAAAAAGGCATCTTTCCCTATAGTAGGAGCGATAGGTGGAGTTACTGTACCAGCAATAATATTTTATTTAATAAATAGAGGTACAAGCTATTCTAGTGGTGTTGGTGTACCAATATCAACAGATATTGCATTTGCAATTGGAGCTTTTATGATTTTTAAGAAGAGCTTAAACCCAGCGTTAAAGATTTTTTTATTAACACTAGCAGTTGTAGATGATTTAATGTCTATAATAGTTATCGGGGTGTTTTATTCATCAAGTGTTAGAATGGTACCTTTAATAATTGCAGCATTAATAATGATTTTATTATTTAGTTTAAATAAGATTTTTAAGTGTAGAAAAGTTTCACCATATATAATTTTAGGATTATTTTTATGGTATTTTATATATCAAAGTGGAGTTCACGCAACAATAAGTGGAGTACTTTTAGCTATGCTTATTCCAATAGCAAGAGATGAAAAGGAAGAATGTATTTTATCCAAGATTGAACATTCCTTAAGTCCGTATGCAAATTTAATTATTTTACCTTTATTTGCATTTTCAAATACTGCTATAGTTCTAAATTTAAGCTCTGTAACAATAGATACAATTCCGCTATCATTAGGAATTATAATTGGATTAGTTGTAGGAAAACCAGTTGGAATAATATTATTTACCTCAGTATTATCAAAATTAAACGTAGTAGAAAAACCAAAAGGTGTTAAGTGGAGAGAGTTGTTAGTAGTTGGAATGCTTGCAGGAATTGGATTCACAATGTCAATATTTGTTTCAGAAATAGCATTTGCTGGTATGGATAAGACTCTTGATTTAGCTAAAATATCAATACTGTTGGCTGCTATAACATCATGTTTAATTGCCTTTATAACAATAAAATTATTAGGAAGTAAGAAGAGTTACGTATAACGTAGCTCTTTTTTGATATCTAGGAAAGTATAGAATTTTAATTAGTTATAAATCAAAGGTATTATTTCATTTTAAAGAAGCTGAGTAAGTCATAATAAAAAGTTGTAAACAAGTTTATGAAAATATAAAATTGAGATTATTTGATATTGATTATTAAACAATATATAATATAAGTTATAATAATGAATAATATTTTTGTATTAAGAGGAAGAATATTATAAGAAATATAAGAGAAATAGGTGAAGTATATGGATGTTAACAATATAGTAATTGAGAATGATAAAGTGATTTTAGATGGAGTAAAGAATTTCAATATAAAACAAATCTTAGAGTGTGGTCAATGTTTTAGATGGGAAAAAGTTGGAGAGTTAAATTATATAGGTGTAGCTCACGGAAAAGTAATAGAAGTTATTCAAGAAGATGATAAAGTAACTATTTTAAATACTAATGAAGAAGATTTTAATAATATATGGTTAGATTATTTTGATTTAAAAAGAGACTATTCAGAAATTAAGAGGGGGCTAGCTCATGATGAGATATTAGGAAAAAGCGTTGAATATGGCTATGGAATAAGACTTTTAAATCAAGAGCATTTTGAATTGCTAATAAGTTTTATAATTTCTGCAAGAAATAGTATTCCTTCAATAATGAAAACTATAAAGAAAATTTCTCAGAAGTGGGGAACACCAATTGAGTATAAAGGAAATACTTATTATACATTTCCAACTCCAGAACAATTAAAGGATGCTACAGAAGAGGAAATAAAGGAGACTGGTGCGTCCTTTAGAAGTAAATATATAGTCGACACAATAGCTAAAGTAAATGAAAGTAGTTACGATTTTGATTTAGAGAGAATATCTGAGCTTAATGCAGATGAGTGTCATACAGCATTACAAAATTTTAAGGGTGTTGGTTCAAAGGTTGCAGACTGCATAATGTTATTCTCTATGAGAAAGTACTCAGCTTTCCCTGTTGATGTTTGGGTAAAGAGAGCCATGATATTCTTCTATGGTGCTGAAGATGCCTCGTTAAATAAAATAAGAATTTTTGCTAGAGATAAATTTGGGGAATTAGCTGGTTTTGCACAACAGTATTTGTTCTACTATGCTAGAGAAAATAAGATAAAGGTTGGAGAAGAATAGATAAGTTAATAGTTAAACATAAATAAAAAACTCTATGTGAAGGTTCAATCACATAGAGTTTTAGTTTTTACAGCGTACAGCTTTTGATTTTTTTATTGTAATATGAGAATCACCTGAGTGATTGGATATAAATTTTAAATAACGTTTTATTTTTTCGTCATTCCTTAAACGATCAATGGTAAAAAGTCTAGCGGCCAATTCACGATTGGTATATAAAGCATGAATTTGTTTATGACAAGTAATACATAAATCAGCTGTAGGAAAATCTTTTCCACCACGTTCTTTTGGAACTAAATGATGCTCAGTTAATTGAGGTACTTCTCTATTGCATAATTCACATTTATAAACTGTTATCATAACTATCACCTATGAGTATAAAATTTAGACAAAAACAATTATAACATGAAATATACGTACAAACAAAATAAAATCAGAAAATTCCGACAGTATATTTTACCATTTTTACCAAGTGATATATATGTTATAATTTAATTGTAATTACAAATAAAGTAATTATAGGGTATAAAAGAAGGATGAAGAGGTGATTGTATGTTCCAATTTGAAACGCAATTAAATAAGCTGAAACATGAAGTACTAACAGCTGTAGCTAAATTAGCAAAGGATGATAAGTTAACTAAAGAGGAAATTGAAAAGGTTCCCTATGAAGTTATTAAAGGAGATACAGCAATGTATAGGTGTTGTGTCTACAAAGAAAGAGCTATCGTTTTAGAAAGAGCAAAACTTGCATCAGGATTTTTAGCTAATGGGGACACAGAAGATTTAGAACTAATAGATATTAGACCTGATGAACAAATTATTTATGTTATTGAGGCTGCTTGTGATAAGTGTCCTATAAATAAGTACAGTGTAACAGATTCTTGTAGAAATTGCCTTGCACATAGATGTCAAGAGGCATGTAATTTTAATGCAATTAGCTATATTGCTGGACGAGCATATATAAATCAAGAGATATGTAAAGAGTGTGGTATGTGTAAAAAAGCTTGTCCTTATGATGCTATTTCAGAAGTTATGAGACCTTGTAAAAAAGTATGCCCTACAGGAGCATTGGATGTTAATCCAGAAACAAGAAGATCTATTATAAAAGAAGAAAAGTGCGTAAACTGTGGAGCATGTATGTCAGCATGTCCTTTTGGTGCAATTTCTGATAAGAGTTTAATTGTACCAGTTGCAAAGAGACTAGCAAGGGGAAGAAAGATGTATGCAGTAGTAGCTCCTGCTATAACTGGTCAGTTCGGAGCAAAAATTGGATATGGACAAATTAAAAATGCAATAAAGCAACTAGGATTTATTGATATGGTAGAAGCAGCTTGTGGTGCTGATGGAGTTACTGTTCATGAAAGTAATGAATTTGTTGAAAGAATGGAAAATGGAGAGAATTATATGACTAATTCTTGTTGTCCAGGATTTTTAAATTATATTGAAAAGATGTTCCCGGATCAAAAGGGGAAAATATCAGGTACAGTTTCTCCAATGGTGGCTACAGGTAGATATATTAAAAAGAATGATCCTGATTCAAAGGTAGTATTTATAGGCCCATGTACAGCTAAAAAGAGTGAAGCTGTTAGAGATGGTATTAAGGGAGCTGTGGATTATGTACTTACATTTGAGGAGCTTATTGCGTTGTTTGAAGCATTTGATATAGATCCTGCAGAATGTGAGAATGAAGTTGTAGATGATGCATCTATATTTGGTAGAGGTTTTGGAGCTGCTGGAGGATTAACTGCAGCTATAGAAAACTATGTAAAAGAAGCAGGAGTAGATGTAGACTTTAAACCAGTTAAAGTATCTGGTGGAATAGAAATAAAGAAAACTATGACTATGGCTAAGGTTGGAAGATTAGATGGTAACTTTATTGAAGGTATGATGTGTGAAGGTGGTTGCATAAATGGTGCAGGTACAATAGTTCCATCTTCAAGAGCAAAGGGAGTATTTAATAAGACTAATATTCAAGCTACTAAAAAGACAGTATTGTCAAACAAATCTTTAAAAGAATATGAGGAAATTAATTTAGAAAGATAGGTATCTAAAAACTACAAGAATAATATTATAACTATTATTCTTGTAGTTTTTTCTTATGTATAAATAATGATTTAAAATAGCTAGAGAAATTAAGCAAATAGAAAATATTTAAGCATAATTAGTTATAATTAGGTTATTTAGGGTAATAATATAGAAGATAATATTTGAATAAAATGGATAGGGAGGATATTATAATAATTGTATTAGCACTCTACTAAAGTGAGTGCTAACAAAAGACAAAAATGAGTTTTTATAGGCCTACAAAAACTATAGGTTCTAACTATGTCGGGTTAGAAACAGGGTTATAAATATATAAAGGGATTATAGGAGGTATTTTTATGAATATTAAACCACTTGGAGACAGAGTAGTAATTAAAAAGTTAGAAGCAGAGGAAACAACAAAAAGCGGAATAGTTTTAACAGGTAGTGCAAAAGAAAGACCTCAAGAGGCTGAAGTTGTTGCTGTAGGTCCAGGAGCAATGGTAGATGGAAATAGAGTGGCAATGGAAGTTAAGGTTGGGGATAAAGTTTTATATTCTAAATATGCAGGAACAGAAGTTAAAGTTGATGGAGAAGAATATACTATTTTAAAACAAGAAGATATATTAGCAGTAGTGGAATAGGAGGAGATTTATTATGGCTAAAATGTTAATGTTTGGTGAAGAAGCAAGAAGATCAATGCAAGTTGGTGTTGATAAACTAGCAGATACAGTAAAGGTAACTTTAGGACCTAAGGGAAGAAACGTAGTTTTAGGTAAGAAATTTGGTGCACCTCTTATAACTAATGATGGTGTTTCAATTGCAAGAGAAATAGAATTAGAAGATCCATATGAAAATATGGGAGCTCAACTTGTAAAAGAAGTTGCAACAAAGACTAATGATGTGGCAGGGGATGGTACTACAACAGCTACACTTTTAGCACAAGCAATTGTTAGAGAAGGTTTAAAAAATGTAACAGCTGGAGCTAACCCAATGTTAATAAGGAATGGTATTAATGTTGCAGTTAAAAAAGCTGTTGAAGAAATACAAGCAATATCTAAGCCTGTAGAAGGTAAAGAAGATATATCAAGAGTTGCTGCAATATCAGCTGCAGATGAGGAAATTGGTAAGTTAATTGCAGATGCCATGGAGAGAGTAGGTAACGAAGGAGTTATTACTATTGAAGAATCTAAGTCTATGGGAACAGAATTAGATGTAGTAGAAGGTATGCAATTTGATAGAGGATATGTATCAGCTTATATGTCAACTGATATGGAAAAGATGGAAGCTAATCTAGATAATCCATATATTTTAATTACAGATAAGAAGATTTCTAACATACAAGAAATACTTCCAATACTTGAGCAAATAGTTCAATCAGGAAAGAAGCTGTTAATAATTGCTGAAGATATTGAAGGAGAAGCAATGGCTACATTAGTAGTTAATAAGCTAAGAGGAACATTTACTTGTGTAGGTGTAAAAGCGCCTGGATTTGGTGATAGAAGAAAAGAAATGCTTCAAGATATAGCGATACTAACAGGTGGTAGAGTTATTTCTGAAGAATTAGGAATGGATTTAAAAGAAACAACTATTGATATGTTAGGAAAAGCAGATAGTGTTAAAGTTACTAAAGAAAGCACTGTAATAGTAAATGGTAAGGGAGATTCTAATGCTATAAAAGAAAGAATCACTCAAGTAAGAAGTCAAATAGAAGAAACAACTTCAGATTTTGATAAAGAGAAGCTACAAGAAAGATTAGCCAAACTAGCTGGTGGTGTGGCAGTTATTAAAGTTGGTGCTGCAACTGAAACAGAGCTTAAGGAAAGAAAGCTTAGAATAGAAGATGCTTTGGCAGCTACAAAAGCAGCTGTTGAAGAAGGAATAGTACCAGGTGGAGGAACAGCTTATGTTAATGTTATAAGTAAGGTAAATGAATTAAAGTCTGATGTTGCTGACACTCAAGTTGGTATAAATATAATTGTTAGATCTTTAGAGGAACCAATGAGACAAATAGCTAAGAATGCTGGTGTAGAAGGTTCAGTTATAATAGAAAAAGTTAAGAATAGTGAAGCAGGTATAGGATATGATGCTTTACATGACCAATATGTAAACATGATAAAGACAGGTATAGTTGATCCAACTAAGGTTACAAGGTCTGCACTTCAAAATGCGGCATCTGTAGCATCAACATTCTTAACAACTGAAGCTGCAGTTGTAGATATTCCTGAAAAGGAAGCTCCAATGGCTCCAGATCCATCAATGGGTGGAATGTACTAAGAAATTTTAGAGAGATAAGGAAAAAAGTCCTTATCTCTCTTTTTTATGTATATAGTAATAAAGTTCCATAAATGTTAAGAATTTTTTAAAAAAATTAAATTTATATAAAAAGTAGAGGAGATATATGAAGAAATTAACTCTAGTAAGTAAGTGGAGCTTGTGGAAAATGTCGTCAAAAAAAATATGTGAATTATTTAAATTTATTCCAAAAAAGTGTATAATTAATATAAAGTAGGAAATAGTGGTGAGAAGATGATTAGGACTAAGAAAAGGTTAGGAGATATTTTAGTACAAGCAGGAAAGATAAATCAATCAGATTTAATGTCGGCTTTAAAGAAACAAGCTTTAAGCGGAAAACGACTAGGGGAAATACTAGTTGACGAGGGGCTAGTTAGTGAAAACGATATCTTATCTGTTCTTGAGTTACAATTGGGGATAAAAAAAGTTAATTTAGATTCTATTGATATAGATGAAAATGCTATAAGATCAGTATCAGAATCTATTGCTAGGAAACATAATATTTTACCTATAAAAATTGAAGGAAATGATATATATATTGCAATGTCAGACCCTTTTAATTTAATGGCTGTAGAAGATGTGAAGGTAGTAACTGGACTTAATGTAAAAAAAGTATTGGAAAAAAAAGACTCTATATCAAAAGCTATTAAAAATTTTTATACGAAGCAATATGCAGAAAAAGTAGCACAAGATTTAGTTCAAAAAGAAAAAGAGAATACTAAGAAAAAGCAAGAAGAGAAGCAAATGTCAGAACTTGAAAAGGCTACGGCTAATGCTCCAGTTGTTAAATTAGTAGACACTATAATACAAAACTCTATCAGAATGGGTGCAAGTGACGTTCACGTAGAACCTTTTGAAAATGAAGTTAGAGTAAGAGCAAGAGTAGATGGAAGCTTACAAAATATGCTTAGCATACCTAAAGAGTCACAAAATACTTTAATTACAAGAATTAAAATATTAGCAAATTTAAATATTGCAGAAAAAAGAATTCCACAAGACGGTAGAATTCTTACAAATATAGATGGAAAAGCGGTAGATTTGAGAGTTTCTATCCTTCCAACTGTAAATGGTGAGAAGGTAGTTATAAGAATTCTTTCTAAAGATTCTAGCCTTATGAATAAGGAAAGCCTAGGAATGAGGAAGGATGACATGAAAAAACTTGAACAGATATTGCAAAATCCTTTTGGAATAATCCTAGTAACTGGACCTACTGGAAGTGGTAAGTCTACTACTTTATATGCAGTTTTAAATGAATTAAATACTATAGATAAAAACATTATTACTGTAGAAGATCCAGTTGAATTTATGGTTGATGGTATAAATCAAGTAAATGTTAATGCAAAAGCTGGATTAACATTTGCATCAGGCCTTAAATCTATATTAAGACAAGACCCTGACATTGTAATGGTAGGAGAAATTAGAGATGGTGAAACTGCAGAAATAGCAATTAGAGCAGCCATTACAGGACACGTAGTTTTAAGTACACTACATACAAATGATGCACCATCTTCAGTTGCAAGATTAGTAGATATGGGAATTGAACCATATTTAATATCAACATCTGTAACAGGAATAATTGCACAAAGACTTGTTAGAAAAGTTTGTACTAAGTGTGCTAAAAAGTACTATGCCTCAGAATATGAAAAAAGAATTCTTGGTAGTGATAGTGATGAAAAGATAATTTTAACTAAGGGAGAAGGATGCCCACATTGTAATGGGACAGGCTATAAAGGAAGAATTGGTATTTATGAAATACTTCCTATTGAAAGAAATGTTAGAGATGCAATTACAGCAGGAAAGAATTCAGATGTGTTAAAAGATATTGCTATTAGAGATGGAATGAAAACATTGAGAATGGCATGTATGGAACATGTTTATGAAGGAATTACAACAGTAGATGAATTATTAAGGGTAGCTGTAGTAAGAGAATGATGAATTCATAAAGGAGAGGGGGAGTTCTAGTGTCTATATTTAGATATAGTGCAGTAAATGATAGTAACCATACTATTAGTGGGAGCATGGAAGCTAATTCAAGCAAAGAAGTTGTGACTAGCTTGAGAGAAAGAGGTTATTATATCACTGATATAAAGGAAGAAAGTGCTTTAAATAAAGATGTTGATTTAAATTTCTTGAAAAAGATAACATTAAAAGATTTAGCTTTATTTAGCAGGCAATTTGCATTTACTCTTCAATCTGGTATGCCAATGTTAAGGTGCATAGAACTTTGTATAGAACAAACTGAAAATAAAGTTCTTCAAGATGTTTTAAGAAGGGCAAAGGAAGAAGTAAAAAGAGGTAGAGCTTTATCAGATGCTTTAAAGTATGAGGATGGAATTCCGGACTTTATGGTAAATATGATAACAGCAGGTGAAGCATCAGGTAATTTAGATACAGTAATGTATGAAGTGTCTGAGTACTATGATAAGTTGTATAAGCAACAAAGAAAGATAAAGTCTGCAACTGCATACCCAAAGATGATTGGAGTATTTGCAGTACTTATTGTAACTTTCTTACTTATATTTGTTGTTCCACAGTTTGTAAATAATTTGGCAGCAGCAGGTGGAGAGTTACCATTACCAACAAAAATAATTTTAGCTATAAGTAATTTTGTATCAGCTTATTGGTATATAGTTTTATTGATAGTATTAGCAGGAATAGCATTTAAAAAGTTAGTTTTAGATAAGGACGAAAATTTTGTTCTTTGGAGAGATAAAAATAAAATAACTGGTCCATTATTTGGACCTATTAATGCACAAATAATGGCTAGTAGGTTTGCAAATACATTTTATATTTTAAATAATTCAGGAATGTCCATTTTAAAAAGCATAGAAATAGCTACAAACGTATTAGAAAATTCTTATGTTGAAAGTAAAATGGAATATGCAAAAGAGGATATAAAGAGAGGTAATTTAATAGGAAAAACAATAGAAGATTTAGATATATTTCCATTAATGTTAACTCAAATGATAACTGTTGGTGAAGAAACAGGATCATTAGATGCTTTGCTTAAGAAGACGGCAGAATATTATGATGGTGAGGCAGAAGCGGCAGTAGATAAATTAATTACAATGATTGAACCGTTATTAATTATAGCGCTTGCTGGAGTTGTTTTAGTAATAATTCTTGCAGTAATGCTTCCAATGTTTAATATGATGGATGCAGTTCAAAAAATGTAAATAAAGTGTATATAAATTTAAAGTTTATATAAATAACAATTAATTTTTAGGAGGTATAATTTATGAATGAATTAGCTAAGAAGAAAAAGAAAGGTTTTACACTTATTGAACTTATTGCAGTTATTGCTATTATTGGTATTTTAGCTGCAGTATTAGTTCCAAGAATAGTTGGGTATATGAATGATGCAAATGATGCAAAAACTATAACTCAAGCTAGAAATGTTAGAATGGCATATGAAACTATGATATCAAAAGATCCAGATGTATTTGGTGCTGATACTGCTGATGATGTTACAGTACAAGATGTTGTAGATGAATATGATAGCCCAACTGATACTTCAATAAATTGGGAAGATTACACATCATTAGAAGCGGAGGATTATGATAGATTAGATACAGGAGTATCAATGACAGCGCTAAAAGCTGCAACTGCATCAGGTGATCCTTCATCAATAGCAAACTAGTATATATTTAATTATTAGAATAGCCTCTTTAATGTATAAGAGGCTATTCTGAAATAGGAGAATTAAATGAGTTATATTGCAGAAATCACGGCGTTTGTGTTTGGAATAATTATAGGGAGTTTCCTTAATGTATGTATATATAGAATACCTAAAGAAGAATCAATAGCATATCCACCTTCTCACTGTGGAAGTTGTGGCCATAATCTTAAGGTAATAGATTTAGTACCTATATTTAGTTGGTTATTTTTAAAAGGAAAATGCAGATATTGTGGAGAAAAGGTCTCAAAGCAATATCCATTAATTGAGGGAGCAACAGGGTTGCTTTTTGTATTTTTATATTTAAAGTTTGGATTTACAATTGAATTATTAAAATATATGATTTTTACAAGTATTTTAATAGTTATTGGTGTAATAGACTTTAAAACTCGAGATGTGTACGATTCAACAATTATTGCCTTAGGGATAAGTGGAGTTGTTTTTACAGTTATTGAGTTTTTTATGAATAAACAAATTAGCTTTTCTAGTATTATACTAGGAATAGCAATTCCAGCCCTAATAATAGCAATTTTTGCTTGGTTTGAAGTAATGGGGTGGGGGGATGTAGAAATAATAGGTGTTGTAGGATTATTCCTAGGATTTAAGTTGAATATGTTAAATTTATTTATTTCAATAGTCTTAGGAGGAATAGCTGCATTTGTATTAATGATATGGAAAAGAAGAGGGGGAAAGGATACGATGGCATTTGGTCCTTATATAGCTCTCTCATCATATATAACACTTCTAGTTGGAAGTGAAATTTTACAATGGTATTTAAGTTTTATAAGGTAAGTGAGGTGGGGGTATGTTCGAAAAAGACTTAATTGCAATAGACATAAATAAAGAAACTATTTCAATTTTAGTTGGAACAAGATACAAAATAGCTAATGGTACTATAATTGAAACTCCTAGAAATTCATTTGATAATGGGGGGATATTAGATGTAAATCTAATATCAGGAGTAATAGCACCACATATAAAAAAGGCAAAAACTAAAGATGTTGCTTTTGTTGTAAGAGGTGAAGATATTATTACAAGGCATTTAAATATTCCATTTGCAAAAGATGAAGCTATGACAGATTCAGTAGACTTTGAGTTAAGACAGTTTATGGGAGACAGAGTAGAGGAATACTATTTTGATTACCAAATCATAAATCAAAATAAAAATGATGGAACAGGAAAATGCGATGTTCTTGTAGTAGCTTGCGCTAGAGATAAGATTGATGCTTTTATGGAACTTGGAAAAACTTTAAGATTAAATGTAAAGGCAATAGACCTATATGCAAATGTAGTAGCTAGAGTTTTTGGAGATTTAAGGAAATCAACAACAAAAGGAATAAAAACTATTGGAGTAATTGGAATAGATTCTGATGATTCCAATATTACAATTTTGGAATGGGGAAAACTTATACTTGAAAAGTACAAGGATAATGGAATATTAAGTGCAGTAGACAAAGAGTTTACTAATTTAACAGAATATAATTCCATATTAGATACTGTAGATTTAATTGAGCCAAAACAACCAGGAGAAGAAAGTGATATAGAATTATATTTTAAAGATGAAGCTAATGATTATAATGGTTTAATACAGTACTATACATCAGGTAAGGTTAAGAAGAATTTAGATAGAATATATGTAATGGGATCAGCTACTAGAATTAAAGGAATTGAACAATACTTTGAAGTTAGTTTAAGTGCTAGGGCAGCTAAGTTACCTATGTTTTCTGATTTAAAGACAAGCGTAAAAGCACCTAAGAAGGTTAAATTAAAAGACTATATTATGTGTTATGGGCTATTATTAAGGAGGGATTAGTATGAGTAGAGAATTAAATTTAGTCCCTCAGATAAATATCAATACCAAAGGTACTGTAAAATCAAGTAAAACAATATTATTAATTTTATTATTAATAGTTGCATTTATTGGAGGAAGCTTTGGTTATGTAATAGGGAAAGAATATCTATTAAATAAGAAAGCGGAAGAGTTAAAGAATGAGTTAGCTTTAAGCAATGAAAAGTTAAAGGAAAAAGAAGAACTAGATCAACAAATAGCAGCAACAAAGCAACAAATTACTAAAGCAGAACAATTGAAATTGCTTATGGATATAGATACAGATGAGTTAATAAAAGAGTTATATAAATTAGTAGAAATAGATGGAATAAAGATAACAAGTATTGACTATAAAGGGGGAGTATCTTCTAGTATAGAAATTAATGGGAATTCAAGTGATAAGACTGCTATACAAAAGATGTGGGCTAATCTTAGAGAAAATGAGAAATTTGCTGATTCTCATGTTAATAATTGGAGTGGTGAAGGTGAAATAACGTTTTCAGTAAGTATAAAGACAAAGGGAGGTAGTGCAAATGAAAAGCAAAACTAATGGACGAGCTACCACAAAAAATGAAAAGATAATATTATATGTGTTAGGAGTATTATCTATATTTGCTCTTTGTTATTTATTCATAATATCTCCAGGTGAAGAAAAAACTAAAAATTTAAAACAAGAAATTAAAAGTTTAGAGAGTCAGTTAGTTTCTGTTCAAAGTATTGACTATGATATTGAGCAGAGAAAAAAAACATTGGATGATTTGATGGTTAAGTATAAAGAAGCTACTATAACGCTACCTAAAACAGATAGATATCCAGAAGTTTTTAGAGATGTAGAAAAAATGGTTACAGAATCAGGTCTTTCCTCATCTAACGGCTCTTTTGAAAAAACATCAGTTATTCAATTAGTCGGGGCAGAAGAAGGACAAGAGTCTTCTAATTTAAAAGGAATGAGAAAGATTCAAATAACTTATTCTGTTAAAGGGGATATAAACAAGGTATTATCATTTATTGATAAGTTAGAGAATTATGACAGAATTGCAGAGTTAAACTCTTTTAATCATAGTGGTGAAGGGTGTTCTATAGTGTTTTCATTCTATGATTCTGGAGAAGGCGGAGCAGAAGAATATGATTTTAATTAATAAAACCTTCTAATTAAAGATGGAGGTGTAGTTTTGAAAGCAAAAAAGAAAAAAGGATTTACTTTAATAGAGATTGCAGTGGCTTTAGCAGCTTTTGTAATTATTATGCTTGCAATAACTGGAGTGTTAATATCTGTTATTAAAATTAGTTCAATAAATAGTGCAACATATAGTACAGATAATATTTCAAAAGTATTTTTTGAAACATTGAAGGAAGATAGAGTTGCGTTGAACAATATACCAAAAACAGTAGGTACAAAATATAAGTGTAGCTTTTCAAATGCAGATGAGGTTAGAGCATTAGTAAAAGAACATTTGTTAGATGGTGATTCAAGTAACAAGCCAGATGGGGTTTCTGATCCAAGTGATTTTAATTTATGTAAGCAAAGCTCATCAGAGTATAGTATGGGAATATATATTAATTGGAATGCTGATGGATTCTATGAAATAGAGACTTGGTGTTGGGATACAAATAAAGGTGAATCAAGCCTAATTAATAGAAAAACCTATGTAACTCCTAGGTAGAGGGGGAGGTAGAGTATATGAAAAAGAAAAAAGGTTTTACATTAGTTGAACTTATAGCAGTAATAGGAATAACAGTTATATTTGGGGCTATTGTACTTGGAATATCAATTACATCTGGAAAATTATTTTCAATGACACAATCTCAATCAGTTTTTAATGATGAAGCAAGACTAATTATAAGTACATTAGAAGAAGATTTAAGAATTGGTAAAGAAATAGATGCTACAGCTTTAAATCTTACAGGAAGTAGTAGTATTACAATTAATGGAATTATAGATACTTGCTCTAATTTTAATTTGCCATCTGGTAGCTTTGAAAAATTATTATCGTTAAAGGTAAAGGGAGATTTGTATTATTATATTAAGGTAGGAGATAGAGTTGAAAGAAAGAAATTTGGAGGGGCTGCATTTACATCAGATGTTTCTGGAATTGAAAAAATTAAAGATATAGAGATAAAAAAAAGTGTTGATTCAACGGATAAAAGATATTTTATAACTATTGAATTTGAAAATTCACATGGTGAAATTACAGAATATAAGTCAGCTGTAATGCCAAGAAATTAGGAGGGGAAGTATGAGTAAAAAAGTTAAAAAAGGATCAGCATTAATAACTGTACTAGTTTTTTCCCTTTTATTTGTGGTTATATCTGGAGTTTCTACTTTAGCAGTAGTAAATACAATGAAGGGAAATTCTGGTGAAGAGAAATATCAAACTTTATACTATGAAGCAGAGGCTGGAGTTGAAAGAGCATTGGCCAATGCAAATAGTGGTGATTATGATGCATTAGGGGATTTAGGAACATCATCATTCACAATACATGATTCTGCAATGCTTGGAGAAGTTAATGTGAATTTAACAAAGCATATAAATGCATCAGATGAGTATTTACAAGTTGTAAGTACATCAACAACAACTTCTGGGCAAAGTAGGACAGTTAATGCAAAAATAAGAAAATATATTTATGCAAATGATATATTTAGGTATTCAATATGTGGTGAAAATGTAGAGGTAAATGGTGGAGGTTCTCTTAATTTAGATCCTTCTTTAATTAATTCTTCTAATTCAGCAGCTAATGTGGGGGCAGGCAGTGTAGCGGCAGGCTCAGAAACAAATGAGCAATTTGAGTTGCCTATTTTTGATAATAGTAAAATACCATATTATAATGGAACACTAGAAATAAATTGTTCAAATAGTAATACTTTAATAAATAATTTAGAGTCCATGAGTTCAGATTCTAGTAAGCCTGTAAGAAAAGTTCCATTGTCAACTCCTAATTTTAATGTGTATCTAATTAATGCTGATAAAGTTAAGGTGGTTACACCTGCATTTAATATAGAGAATGTGATGATATTATGCAATGGAGACTTGGAGTTTGTGTTATCAGGACCTTGCCAAATGAAAGGATCTAGTTTAGTGGCGAAAAGTGTAACTGTTGGTAATTTTAATATGCAGATATCTTATAGACCATATGATGATAATAGTCCAGATTCTCCAGCTATAACATTTTCTCCTTTGTATAGAGCGCATTTGGAAATGTTAATGGATGGATATACTGATGCTTCTAGCAACACTGTAAATGGAATTTCGTATTATGCACCTAATTATAGTTATGGTGGCGGTCCAGGTGCTGGAGGTAGCTTATCAGGGATAATATCAGATTATGAGTAGAAGTAAAGTGTTAGTTTAGCTAACACTTTTTCTTTTTGCAATTTTAATTTCATATTTTATTGACAGGAAAGAATAAATAATCTATAATAAGTTTAATTTAATAAGTAGCACATTTACAACTCGTATATCCCCTGAATAAGGCAGGGAGTATCTACCGGAAGCCGTAAATTTCCGACTATGGGTGAATTTGATATAACTTAGTATAGATTACTATAGGCATATTAACTTCACTTAGGTAAGTTAATGTGCTTTTTTTGTACTCAAAAATAGGTGAATAAATGAAATTATACTTGCAAGAAATTTCAGAAATGCAAATAATTATTCAAAATATGGGGAGGCAATATTATGGCAAGAATTTTAAAACAAGCTTATACATTTGATGATGTATTATTAGTACCTAACAAATCAGAGATTTTACCAAGGGAAGTAACATTAAAAACAAACTTAACAAAGAAAATAGCGTTAAACATTCCTCTAATTAGTGCCGGCATGGACACAGTTACTGAATCTAAGATGGCAATAGCTATGGCTAGAGAAGGTGGAATAGGAATTATACATAAAAATATGACAATATCAGAGCAAGCTAAAGAAGTTGATAGAGTAAAGAGACAAGAAAATGGAGTAATAACAGATCCTATATATCTTTCTCCAGAGCATACTTTAGCAGATGCAGAAGAATTGATGGGTCAATATAGAATTTCAGGTGTACCAATAACTGTTGAAGGAAAGTTAGTAGGGATCTTAACTAATAGAGATACTACATTTGAGACAGATTATTCTAAAAAAATAGGTGATGTAATGACTAAGGAAAACTTAGTTACTGCACCAGAAAATACAACTGTAGAAGAAGCTAAAGAAATTTTAAAGAAACATAAAATAGAAAAGTTACCTTTAGTAGATAACGAAGGAAACTTAAAAGGACTTATAACAATAAAAGATATAGAAAAAACTAAATCTTATCCTAATGCTGCAAAGGATGGACAAGGTAGATTACTTTGTGGAGCAGCAGTTGGTGTAACGGCTGATATGATGGATAGAGTTGATGCTTTAGTAAAAGTTAAGGTTGATGTTATAACTTTAGATACAGCACATGGTCATTCAAAGGGTGTTTTAGATGCCGTTAAGAAGATAAAAGCTAAATATCCAGAACTTCAAATAATAGCAGGTAACGTTGCAACTGCAGAAGCAACTGTAGATTTAATAAAGGCAGGAGCAGACTGTGTTAAGGTTGGTATTGGGCCTGGATCAATCTGTACAACAAGAGTTGTTGCAGGGGTTGGGGTTCCTCAATTAACAGCTGTTATGGATTGTGCTGAAGCTGCAAGAGAATACGGAGTTCCAGTTATAGCTGATGGTGGAATTAAGTATTCTGGAGATATAGTAAAGGCTTTATCTGCAGGAGCAAAGGTAGCAATGATGGGATCATTATTTGCAGGATGTGAAGAAGCTCCTGGAGATATAGAAATATATCAAGGAAGAAGCTACAAAGTATATAGAGGAATGGGTTCATTAGCTGCTATGGCTTGTGGTTCAAAGGATAGATATTTCCAAGAAGGAAATAAGAAATTAGTTCCTGAAGGTGTTGAAGGGAGAATTGCTTATAAAGGATATGTTGCAGATACAATATACCAATTGCTTGGTGGAATTAGATCAGGTATGGGATACCTAGGATCAAAAGATTTAGATACATTATATGAAACTGCAACCTTTGTAGTTCAAACATCTGCAGGTTTAAGAGAAAGTCACCCTCATGATATTAATATAACTAAAGAAGCACCAAACTATAGTGTAAGTCAATAAAATGTTGTAAAAAAGTGAGAACTGTAAGATAATATAAAACAATACTATTATTTGGAGGTCAGCATGAAAAAAGAATTAGTTTTAGTTATTGATTTTGGTGGACAATATAATCAATTAATAGCTAGAAGAGTAAGAGAATGTAACGTATATTGTGAGGTTCATCCACACAATTTAAGTATTGATAAGATTAAGGAAATGAATCCAAAGGGTATAATTTTCACAGGTGGTCCAAACAGTGTATATGGAGAAGATTCACCTTTATGTGATAAAGCTATATTTGAATTAGGAATACCTGTACTTGGTATATGCTATGGTTCTCAACTTATGGCTCATATGCTTGGTGGAAGTGTTGCAACAGCACCTGTAAGTGAATACGGAAAAACAGAGGTTGCTGTAGATTCAAAATCGAAATTATTTAATGGAGTTTCAGAAACAACAATTTGTTGGATGAGTCATACAGATTATATAGAAAGAGCTCCAGAAGACTTTAAAGTAGTAGCTCATACTCCAGTTTGTCCAGTTGCAGCTATGGAATGTGAAGAAAAGAACTTATATGCTGTTCAGTTCCATCCAGAAGTTATGCACACACAAGAAGGTACGAAGATGCTTTCTAATTTTGTTTATAATGTTTGTGGTTGTGCTGGGGATTGGAAGATGGATTCTTTTGTTGAAAAAACAATTGAAGAAATTAGAGAAAAAGTTGGAGATGGAAAAGTATTATGTGCTTTATCAGGTGGAGTTGACTCATCAGTAGCAGCTGTATTACTTTCAAAGGCTGTTGGGAAGCAACTAACATGTGTTTTTGTTGACCACGGATTACTTCGTAAAAATGAAGGGGATGAAGTAGAAGAAGTATTTGGGCCTAATGGGGCTTATGATTTAAACTTTATCCGTGTTAATGCTCAAGAAAGATTTTATGAAAAGCTAGCAGGAGTAGAGGATCCAGAAACAAAGAGAAAAATAATTGGTGAAGAGTTTATTAGAGTATTTGAAGAAGAAGCTAAGAAGATAGGTTCAGTAGATTATCTTGTTCAAGGAACAATATATCCAGATGTTATTGAAAGTGGATTAGGTAAATCAGCTGTAATTAAATCACATCATAATGTTGGAGGACTTCCTGATTGTGTAGATTTCAAAGAAATAATTGAACCACTTAGATTATTATTTAAGGATGAAGTTCGTAAGGCAGGACTTGAACTTGGAATTCCGGAAAAGCTTGTATTTAGACAACCGTTCCCAGGGCCAGGACTTGGTATAAGAATAATTGGAGAGGTTACAGCTGAGAAAGTTAGAATTGTTCAAGATGCAGATGCTATATATAGAGAAGAAATAGCTAAGGCTGGTATAGATAAGGAAATAGGTCAATATTTTGCTGCCTTAACTAACATGAGATCAGTTGGTGTTATGGGTGATGAAAGAACGTATGATTATGCAGTTGCTCTTCGTGCTGTAACAACAAGTGACTTTATGACTGCAGAATCTGCAGACCTTCCATGGGAAGTACTTGGCAAAGTAACAACTAGAATAGTAAATGAGGTAAATGGGGTTAATCGTGTAATGTATGATTGCACAGGTAAGCCACCAGCTACTATAGAATTTGAATAAAATTTTAAGTTTAGATAGTTATAGTAAATATGCTATAACTATCTTTTTGTTTTATATAGTCAAAAAAAATTGTTTTATGTTATAATTGTATTATTATGGAAGGCTGGTGGGTATGAGAATAAAAGGTGGTTTACTAAGTAAAGATTTTGATAATGTGAATATATTAAATATGTTACTTTATTCTGTGGTTATATTTATGCCATTTATAGTAACAACTATAGCAAAACCATATTATGTGTCAGGTAAAGTAGTATATTTATATTTAATATTTTTTGTTATACTCTTTTTATTAGTAAAACTTAAAATGAAAATTAGGTTTAAAATAGAAGAATGTTTAACAATTTTATTTTTGGCGAGTTTGATAATAGCAACATTATTTAGCATTGAATTATCAGTTGCTGTTATGGGAAATAAATATAGATATGAAGGACTTCTAGCATATATAATTTATATATTGTTATTTATGAGCTCTTTGTATTTTATAAAGTTTTATAAATACACAAGTCATATTTTTTGTATATCTGGAACAGTTATGTCCATATATGCTATTTTGCAATATTATGGTATTGATCCGTTAAGAATAAGAATGTTCGATGGTGAAAAGTCTATAGATATGGTTGCGACCATTGGTAATAGAAATTTTCTATCTTCTTATTTACTTTTGTTCTTGATTTTATCAATAGGCATTTATATATTTAAGAATAAGAAAATTTTTTCTATATATTCATCAATAATTTTAGCAGGAGTATTAGTAACCTATACTAGAAGTGGGTGGTTATCATTAGTTGTATGTTGCATAATAGGATTGAGTTTTGTTTTTAGAAATAAGGATAGAATTAAAAGAAGTTTAATTATAGTAATGATGTTTTTTGTAGTATTTTCTGTTATGGAGGTAACAGGAAGAGGTGGGTTTGTTTTTAGGGCTAAAAGTATAGTTGAAGATGCAATAGATAAAAGTGAGAAATCAGGTTCAGGAAGACTTTTGATTTGGAAGATTACTATGGATGCAATTAAAAAAAATCCAATTATAGGTACTGGTCTTGATACATTACAATCAAGATTGTTAAGAGATAATTTTGATGGATATACTTATTATGTAAATACTAAAAAGGCAGGAATAGATAAAGCTCACAATGAGTTCTTAGAATATTGGGCATGTGGAGGAATATTAACGCTAATTTCATATGTAGCACTTATAGGAGTAATTTTAACAAAATTATTTAAAAGACGAGAAGATGATAGATGTAAAATATATTTCTTAATGATTTTAGGCTATGTAATACAAAGCTTCTTTAATATCAGTGTTATAGGAGTAGCACCGTTATATTGGATTCTTCTAGGAGCAGCAGTGAAGCATTATAGAGATTTAGATAAAGCAAAAGAAGTACAAGCTATAGCTGAGTAATTTAAAGCGATGAAGAAATTCATCGCTTTTCCTATATTTTAAATACAAGAATAATAAACTATAATGAGAAAGATATATAAAGTATATATATTATTAATTTGGCTAAGTGTAGTAGTGATAAGGCTTTAAGAAAGGTTGGAAATAATTTTAGTAATAAATACTTGGTTTGAAAATATAAATAATATGTAGCTTAAAAAGTGGGAATAATACATAAGTAATTTAAAAAATCATACCAATTATGATATAATAAATTAGGCAAGTTTCCATAATTAATATTTGGAGGTAACAATTATGAGAAGAAATTTAACATTAGATTTATCAAAAACAGCTCCATTTCTAAAAGAAAATGAATTGGATTATATGGAGGATTTAGTAAAAGCAGCTCATGAAAAAATACACAATAAAACAGGGGCAGGAAATGACTTTTTAGGTTGGGTGGACCTTCCTATAAATTATGATAAAGCTGAATTTGAAAGAATAAAGGCAGCAGCTAAAAAGATACAAAGTGATTCAGAAGTTTTAATAGTTATAGGTATTGGGGGATCATACCTAGGTGCAAGAGCAGCTATTGAAATGCTATCACATTCTTTCCACAGTGCATTAGATGCAAGCAAGAGAAAGACACCTCAAATATTCTTTGTAGGTAATAATATTAGCTCAACTTATATGGCTGATTTATTAGAAGTAATAGAAGGTAAGGATGTATCTGTAAATGTAATATCTAAGTCAGGTACTACAACTGAGCCAGCTATAGCATTTAGAATCTTTAAAGCATATTTAGAAAAGAAATATGGAAAAGAAGAAGCTAAGAAGAGAATATTTGCTACAACAGATAAAGCAAAGGGAGCTTTAAAATCCTTAGCTGATGCAGAAGGATATGAAACTTTCGTAGTTCCTGATGATGTTGGGGGAAGATTCTCAGTATTAACAGCAGTTGGTTTACTTCCAATAGCAGTTGCAGGTATAAGTATAGATGAAATGATGCAAGGTGCAGCAGATGCTAGAGAAAAGTACTCTAATCCATCATTAAAAGAAAATGCATGTTATCAATATGCAGCAGCAAGAAATGCTTTATACAATAAGGGGAAAGCAATTGAAATATTAGTTAACTATGAACCATCATTACACTATTTTAATGAATGGTGGAAGCAATTATATGGAGAATCAGAAGGTAAGGATGGAAAGGGACTATTCCCAGCAGCAGTAGATTTTTCAACTGATCTTCACTCAATGGGACAATACATTCAAGAAGGTAGAAGAAACTTAATTGAAACTGTATTAAATGTAGAAGAAGTTAGTAAAAAGATATTTATCGAAGAAACTCCAGATGATGGGGATGGATTAAACTTCTTAGCAGGAAAAGATATGGATTTTGTTAATAAAAAGGCATTCCAAGGAACATTATTAGCTCATAATGATGGTGGGGTTCCTAACATGATAGTTAATATTCCAGAATTATCAGCTTACTACTTTGGACAATTAGTTTACTTCTTTGAAAAAGCTTGTGGAATAAGTGGATACTTACTAGGTGTTAATCCATTTGACCAACCAGGTGTTGAAGCATATAAGAAGAATATGTTTGCTTTATTAGGCAAGCCAGGATATGAAGATATGAAGGCTGAACTTGAAAAAAGATTATAATATGAGAATAATTATAGATGGGGATGCTTGTCCAAGCATCCCTATTATTGAAAGTATAGCAAAGGAAAATAATATAGAAGTTCTAATATATTGTGATATAAATCATTATATTAGAAGTGATTATTCTACAGTTAAAGTTGTAGATAGTGGATTCCAAAGCGTGGATATGTATGTTGTGAATAAGACCAAAGAGAATGATATTGTTGTGACTCAAGATTACGGTGTAGCGGCATTATGTTTACCTAAAAAAGCTGAAGTAATTAATCCAAAAGGATATGTTTATACAGATAAAAATATAGATAGATTGTTGGAGGAACGACATATTTCTCAGAAAATAAGGCAGGCTGGTGGGAGAACACCTAATCCTAAAAAAAGAAGTAAAGAAGATGAAGAAAGATTAATAAAGAATTTGAAAAAGTTAATATTTAAACAAGAAATACCAAAGTAAATGAAATTATTTTGGTATTTCTTTTTCATATCTTAACTATTAAAAGAAAAAAATGTATAATTAAATTGAGAAATATGAGGCAATAACTTACAAAATATGGTAAAATAAATAATGACATTAATATAGAGGGGTGAGGTTATTGGAGGATTTAGTTATTTTGTTTGATAAAGATAGTCCTAGAAATAAAGAGGATGAAGTTCTTATAGAAGCAGTGTTTGGTAAAGAACCATTGCAGTACAAATTTATTATAGGTAATGATGGAGTATGGAATACTATACAAGAGTTTTCTGAAAGTGATACATGTATATGGAATCCATCATCTGAAGGAAAGTATATAGTTATGGTTCAAGGTAAAAAAGAAGGGTCTAGTAGACCTTTTGATTATCTTGCAAAGGAAGAGTTTGTTATTGGAGAAAAAGAAATTGAGAAATTAATTAAAGATGTAAATATGGATAAAACCCATTTAACTGTAGGCGAGAAAATTACTATAGATGTTCTTGGTAATGAACAAGGATTATTATATAGGTTTTGGATAAAGGGTAATCAAGATTGGGAGCCTATTAGAGATTATACAACAAGTAATAGGCTGGTGTTTACAGCCAATAAGGAAGGTAAGCAAGAAATTCTTATTGAATGTAAAGAGGTAAATTCAAGTGAAAATTTTGATGAGTTTACTACAATAAAGTTTGATGTAGTATTACCTACTAAAATAGAAATTACTGATTTTAAATGCTTAACAGAAGAATTATTAATTAATCAGGAGTTAGTATTTAAAGTTAGCTCGTCATTAGATGATAAGAGAAGTTTGTTATATAAATTTATAAAGATAAGTAAGGATGGAAAGGTAACTTGTATCCAGGATTATTCTTCTAGGAGGATAGTTTCATATCAGGAGAAGGAAGCTGGAGAATATAAGCTTTTATGCTTAGTTAGAGATATACTTTCAAACAAGGAATATGATGATAGAGCTATAATGCTATACTCTGTAAAAGCATACAACCCAATTGGTATAAAAAGTTTTATTCCAGATACTAATTCACCACAAATGAACGGAAGTACAATTAATTTTAAAGCCGAAGTAGATGGTGGACGAGAATTATTATATAGATACATTGTTGAGGGAGAGGTTGCAGAAGACTCAGGATATATAAGGAGAAATGAGTATACTTGGGAAACTCAAAAAGAAGGAGAGTATACAATAACTTTATATGTAAAGGATATATCTTATGATGGAGATTATGAAGATAAAAAGGTAATAAACTATACTGTTGATAAGAAGTCAGATAAACCTGTAAAAATAGTGGATATTATTACTGATAACAAGAAGACTGTATTAATAGGACAACCTATTAATATGAAGGTAAAGGCAGAGGGGGGAATAAGTTTAAAGTATTCCTTTGTAATATATAAAGATAATAAAGAAAAAGAGCGTATAGGTTTTAGTGATTCTAACTGGATAAACTTTACCCCAGATGAAAAGGGAGAATATGAAGTAGAAATAAGAGTTAAGGATAAGTATTCAAGTAAAGAATATGATAGTCATACTTTTGTATATGTTAGAGCAAAAGAGTATTTGCCAGGGGAAATAGATTATATATTGCTTCCACATAAAAGTAGTTATTTAGTTGGTGATTTAATTGATATAGAAGCTGTAGTTCAAAATACAAGAAGTGTTCTTATTAGATACGTTACAAAAATAAATGGTCATTTAGTGGAGGATACTGGGTTTATTCAAAATAAAAAAATACAATTAAAACCCAAATGCTCAGGAAAATATACATTTGAAGTTTATTCAAAAAACATAAAGTGTGAAGAAGAGTTTGATAGTAAAAAAGAGGTAAGTATATATGTTTCTGAAGCAACACCAGTAACCAATACAAAAATACTTTGTGATAGAGAAGAAGTAGTGTGTAATAAAGAAGTGACATTTAAAGTTACTAGTGTTGGTGGAAAAGATGTATGTTATGAATTTTACATTATGGAAAAAGGTAATTGGATAAAAACTCAAAGCTATAGTAAAAAAAATTACTATACTTTTATTCCGTTCTTAAGAGGGGAATATAGAGTGATGGTTTTAGCTAAAAGTTTTTATAAAAAAGTAAACTATGAGGATTATGGGGAGTTTTCTTTTACGGCTTCCTAAGGAGGAACAAATGAATATAAATGATATTTCTACAGAAAAGTTAGTTGGTATGACATTACTTCAAAATACATTAAAAAGTCAATTGGGTGATGGGATGGAGTTTGAGCTGGTATATCAAGCTTTATTAAACTCTATTGAAGGTCAAGAAGGAAATAAGGATGAGAGTTCTAATTTAATAAGTGTTGGAGTTGGTCAGGATTTAAATAACATACCAATAAGATATTCAAGTGGGATTAATTCAAGTACTTATTCAATAGGGGCTGTTAATAAAGTATCAACTGTAGATGATGATGAGACTATGCAAAGAATTTATAGTGCAGTAAACAAATACTCAGAAGAATTTGATGTGGATCCTAATTTAGTGTTAGCTGTAATTAAAGCAGAATCTAATTTTAATCCAAATGCAGTTTCTTCCGCTGGAGCTATGGGGCTTATGCAATTAATGCCTGTTAATTGTGAGGAAGATGGAGTTTCAGATCCCTTTAATGTTGAAGATAATATTAGGGGGGGAGTAAAACAGTTAAGAGGGCATATCAACAGGTATAATGGAGATACAGAAATGGCTCTTATGGCATATAATGCTGGTCAAGGAACAGTGAAAAGAAGAGGTGTTACTTCAGCTGATGATTTATATAAGATGCCAAAGGAAACTCAAAACTATGTTCCTAAGGTTATGAAATATTATTTAAATGGACTTTAGAAAGAAGTAGAATTATTGATGTAATAACATTATTTGAACTTAAAACTCCTAAGGGAGTTTTTTTCTTTAATTTTTTATTGTGGAATGGCTCAATTATTATGTTTTTTATCTTTATTATTTATATTATCTTTATTATCCCATTTCACTTGGGTATAATAGTAAGGAATTAATTGTTTAGGAGTTGTTTTTGTGGAAAGATTAGATAAAATAATATCGAATTTAGGATATGGAAGTAGAAAAGAAATAAAAGCTTTAGTAAAGAAGGGGTTAGTTAAGGTAGACGGGGAGATTGTAAAAGATAATGGCTTATTAATTGATCCGGAAAAATCAGTTATAAATATAAATGGAGAAGATTTATTCTATAGAGAATACATATATTTAATGATGAATAAGCCAGACGGTGTAATATCTGCAACATACGACAATAGAGAAGAAACTGTTATAGATTTATTGGAGGTAGAGCATCAAGTGTTTGATCCATTTCCAGTAGGAAGATTAGATAAAGATACTGTAGGATTATTATTATTAACAAATGATGGGGAATTAAATCATAGATTGATTTCACCTAAGTGGCATGTTGACAAGGTTTATTATGCTAAAATTGATAAGGCAGTAGATGAAAAAGATGTTGAAGCATTTAAAAATGGAATAACTTTAGATGATGGATATAAGTGCAAGGAAGGTAAGTTAGAAATAATAAGTTCATCAGATGAAGGATCAGAAGTGATGGTAACTATACAAGAAGGAAAATATCATCAAGTAAAGAGGATGTTCGAAGCATTAGGAAAAACTGTTGTATATTTAAAAAGAACAGAATTTGGAGGATTGCCTTTAGACCAAGATTTGGAAGAAGGCGAATATCGTGAATTAACAGAAGATGAATTGGCTCTTTTAAAGAGTTATTAACGAATGATTAAAAAAAGTGCAAGAAAAACATTCATAATAAATCAAAAGTTAAATATTTTTCACAAAATCTCTTGCATTTTGATACCTAATAACATATAATATCAGTGCAAGGATAAATAAAAGGAATAAATAGCCCCCTTTTTATTTATTGCTTATTGCTAAAGCGCAACCTAGCCCCAAGGGTTGCGTTTTTTGTTTTGTAAAAATAATTAGATGTAAAAGTTAACAAATTTTAATTTTATATTATTTTGCGTTATAAATTAAAAAAGTAATTTTTAGATAAGAAAATATAAGAGAAAAATATAATTCTTTTACAAATGAATTAAATCTTGCATAATGAAATGGGAATGAATAATACAATTTCACAATAGATTTAAAGTTGTTTACAATAATCTTTTAAGAAGTTATAATAATAAATGATTTGGAAATAATATATATTAGAGACGTTGAAGAAGAAGAGTATATAGTGGAACTTCAAAGAGAGTTAAGTATGTGGTGGAAGCTTAACAAGTAAAACTATAGAAAGAAGCTTTGGAGTTGTTATGGGTATCTCCCCTTAAAGAGAATGAGTGGAATAGGCTATTGTTTATTCAATTTAGGTGGTACCACGGAAGTTAAGTTCTTTCGTCCTATATTTAGGATGGAGGATTTTTTTATTTTATAAACAAAAAAGGAAAGGTGATAAAATGAGTTTAGAAAAATTAGCTGATATTCTGTTCCCAGAGATAAATAAAACACCAGAATATTATTTAGAAAAGTATCCTAAAAGAAATTTAAAGGAAGGTGCAGTTGTAGGAAGATATGCACCAAGTCCAACAGGATTCCAACATATTGGAGGAGTATTTGCTGCTTTAATTAATGAAAGATTAGCTAAGCAAAGTGAGGGTATTTTCTTCTTAAGAATAGAAGATACAGATCAAAAGAGAGAAGTTGAAGGAGCAATAGAAGATACTATTGCAACAATGAGAAACTTTGGAATGAATTTTGATGAAGGAATGACAGGGGAACATAGTGAAATAGGTAATTATGGTCCATACAGACAAAGTTTAAGAAAAGAAATATACTCAACATTTGCTAAAGATTTAGTAAAGAGAGGATTAGCATATCCATGTTTTTGTACTCCTGAAGAGTTAAATGCTGTAAGAGAAAAGCAAATGGCAGAAAAAATTACCCCAGGATATCATGGAGAGTTTGCAACATGCAGAAATTTATCCACAGAAGAAGTTATAAAGAGAATAGAAGCTGGGGATAAGTATATTGTTAGATTAAAATCCCCTGGAAATATAAATAACAGAGTAGAGTTCCATGATTTAATAAAAGGGGATATATCTTTCCCAGAAAATAATCAAGATATAGTTATTGTTAAGTCTGATGGATTACCAACATATCATTTTGCTCATGCTATTGATGATGCCTTAATGAGAACAACTCATGTTATAAGAGGTGAAGAATGGTTATCATCATTACCAATACATGTACAATTATTTGATGTGTTAGGATTTGATAGACCAAATTATGCTCATATTCCAACAATAATGAAGAATGATAATGGTTCAAAGAGAAAGCTTTCAAAGAGAAAAGATGCTGAAGCGGCAGTTTCATATTATAGAGAAGTTGGATATCCAACTGAAGCTGTTGTTGAGTATTTATTAAATATTATTAACTCAACATATGAAGATTGGAGAGCTGAAAATCCAACATCTGATTATCATGAATTCCCAGTTGCTTTAGAAAAGATGAGTAAGAGTGGAGCTTTATTTGACATTGTAAAATTAAATGATGTAAGTAAAGAATTAATATGTAAAATGAAAGCTGATAAGGTATATGAGAGTTATATAGCTTGGGCTAAAGATTTTGATAAAGAGATGTATGATTTAGTTACATCAAATGAGTCTATGTCAAAAGAGATATTTAATATTGATAAGGATGGTCCTAAGCCAAGAAAAGACTTTGCTAAGTGGGAAGATGTAAAAGAGAAAATCTTCTATTTCTTTGATGAATTATTTAATAAGGAATCAGATGAAAATATAGAGTTACCAAAGACTCTTTCTTTAGAAGCTGCGAAAGAAGTAATAAAAGTATATGCAGATAAATTTACATTTAATATTGGAAGCCAAGAAGCTTGGTTTGAAGAGTTAAAAGAGATAGGTACAGAATTAGGATATTGTACAAATAGAAAAGAATTTAAGGCTAATCCAGAGAACTACAAAGGAATGATTTCTGATGTAGCTGGTGCTGTTAGAGCTGCATTAACTCATAGAAGTAATACACCTGATTTATATACTATTATGCAAATAATGGGTGAAGAAAAGGTTAGATCAAGATTTAAAAACTTTATATAATAAAAATTATAAAAAAATAGAGTACATATGTACTCTATTTTTTTAATGAGCTGATTCTGCTTTCATTTCTGAATGAATTACAAATGCTAATAATGCTCTCAATAAAATAATTGCAGCAAGTATGTACATTTCATCAAAAGAATTAATTATTACAGTTTTTAAAATCTCTGCACCCATTTTAAATTCTAAAGCTAAAGTTAGTGCTTTTGCAAACTCTACTTTTATAGGATAGCTTGTCTTAGAAATAAGTGATAATGCATATTTGTAAAAGGCTTTTATAGCACCTACAAATATAATTATTATTCCCATAAGTTCTAGTGTGTGAATACCTATAGGAACAATAGTGCTTATAGCATGTTCTAACATAAAATTCTCCCCCTTACCCTTTAATCTTTTGTGTTTTAAAAGAGCATAGTAGTGTTTAACTATGCTCATATTTTAACTATTTATTTAATTTAAAAGAACTCTTTAATGATACTATTCTATTAAATACTAAATTATCAGTAGTAGAATCCTTTGAGTCTACATTAAAGTATCCATGTCTAAATAATTGATATTTTTCTTGAGCTTTAGCACCCTTAACTGATGGTTCTATAAATCCTTTTAAAACTGTTAAAGAGTTAGGATTTATTTGTTCTAAGAAGTGTTTACCTTCGTTTTCTTCTACATCATCAAGTATAAGAGGTTCATATAGTCTAAATTCAGCTGGAATAGCAGTTTTAGCATTTACCCAGTGAATAGTTCCTTTTACTTTTCTTCCTGTAAATCCGCTACCACTCTTAGTTTCTGGATCATAAGTACAGTGAATTTCAGTTACATTTCCTTCTTCGTCTTTAATTACATCAGTACATTTAACGAAGTATGCCCCTTTAAGTCTAACTTCATTTCCAGGGAATAGTCTGAAATATTTCTTAACTGGAACTTCCATAAAGTCTTCTCTTTCTATGTAAAGTTCTCTAGAGAATTCTACTTGTCTAGTACCTGCAGATTCATCATTAGGGTTATTTTCTATTTCAAGTATTTCAGATTGTCCTTCAGGGTAATTTGTAATTACTAATTTTAATGGGGCAAGAACAGCCATGGCTCTTGTAGCTGTTGGGTTTAAGTCTTCCCTTATAAAATATTCAAGCATTTGTTCATCAACTACTGAAGATGCTTTTGCAACTCCAATTGCTGAACAGAAATTTCTAATAGATGCAGGGGTATATCCCTTTCTTCTTAAACCAGCTATAGTAGGCATTCTTGGATCATCCCATCCATCAACAATACCTTCATCAACAAGAAGCTTAAGTTTTCTCTTACTCATAACTGTATTTGTAAGATTTAATCTTGCAAACTCAATTTGTCTTGGAGTAGATTCCATTTCACATTCTTTAACTACCCAATCATAAAGAGGTCTGTGATCTTCAAATTCTAATGTACAGATAGAGTGAGTTATTCCTTCTATTGCATCTTCTATAGGATGTGCAAAATCGTACATAGGATAGATGCACCATTTATCGCCTGTATTATGATGAACAGAGTGAGATATTCTATAGATTATTGGGTCTCTCATATTAATGTTAGGAGAAGACATATCTATTTTTGCTCTTAGAACTTTTTTTCCGTCTTCAAATTCACCATTTTTCATTCTTTCTAGAAGATCTAAGTTTTCCTCAACACTTCTATTTCTATAAGGACTTTCTTTTCCAGGAGCAGTTAAGCTTCCTCTATAGTTCTTCATTTCTTCTGGAGTTAAATCACATACATAAGCTTTTCCTTTCTTTATAAGAAGTTGAGCTTTTTCGTACATAATATCGAAATAATTAGAAGCAAAAAGTAGTTCATCCCAATCGAATCCTAACCACTTTACATCTTCTTTAATTGATTCAACATATTCTGTATCCTCTTTTATTGGATTAGTATCATCAAATCTAAGATTTGTTTTACCATTAAATTCATCTGCTAATTGGAAGTTTAAGCAGATTGATTTTGCGTGACCTATATGTAGGTAGCCGTTTGGTTCTGGTGGAAAACGTGTAATTATTTCTTTGTGTTTTCCAGATTCTAAATCGTCGATTACTATGTTTCTAATAAAATTAGATGAGTTGATTTCGTTTGCCATAATATTTACCTCTCCTAATGTATTTATCTTAATTATATTTATTTACTTTTACCTTTAATTTTAATCTAATATATAAAAAAAATAAAGTAACTATTGATTTTTAAAGAAAAAAATAGTACTAATATGTGTAAAATGAAGATAATTATATTATTATTACACATAAGTACTATTTATATTTGTCATATTAATGCAACTTGAGTTTCAATAGAGAAATCTAGTTCATTTATAAAACCTTCATAGACTAGGGTTTTATTTGGTATATTCAATAAGTCAGTAGGACTAGTTAATTCCGGTATCTTTGGACTATGCCATATATTACTTTGTTTCAGAAGAGTTGTTATGAACTGTGAACAGAAGTAGTGTTTGTCTCTATGTATTGGCTTGTCCATTAATACTCCAAAAAGTCCTATAAAGTTATATCTATAATTTATATCAGAATCAAAAAATGATTTTATTTCTCTTTCTAAGTCAAAAAACTGCTTTTCTGTTATTTCTAGCTGATAGATTAAGCAGCGTGCATTTGGAGACTTTTGAAAAACTCCTGTATAAATATTTTCAGTTGTTAAACCACCTGAAAAAGGATTATCTGGATCTAATCTTCCGAAAGAATACATTGTTCTAAAAGATGAATCTAAACTTATTGAAACATGAGTATAATTTGTTTTTGTAACAAATCCGATTGAACGAGATAACCAAGTGCCTGTCCTAGAAAAAACTAAGTATATTGGCCTTTTGCTCATACGAGTATTCTCCTTTTGTCAATTTATAAGATAATTATATATTTAAACTGCAGGAAAATCTATAACAATTAATTGGTAGAATTAGCTTTTTCAAGTTTATCTGAAGAAAGGTACAATTCATATACCTTATGATCTTCATCCCCTTCTTTGAAAGCTACAGATACTCTAACCTCTTCTTCCTCATCAGAAAATTTTGTGTTATATATGGCAAAGTTATAGCCATTTCTTTTTTCTCCATAATCAAATTCTAGCGATTCGAATACTCCCACTGTAGTAATTAAAAGTGCGCTTTCTGTTTGAAAGGTTCCATAATCATAAGATTCCTTCATATCATCACTTAAGTGCTCTGAGAATGTATTATAATCATTATTGCTTAAAGCAGTTAAAACGGTTGATAATACTTCATCACTATATGAACTTATCTCACTATAGTCTAGTTTTTTTCCACAACCAATAAAAATAGAAGGAATAAAGAGTAGTAATAGGGATATAGAAAATAATTTCTTTTTCAATAGCTTCATCTCCTTGCTCTAATAAATAAACTATAATTTCATTTTAATATAAATAATAATATTTATGACAAGAATTCATAAAAATAATTTTGTGGTAAAATATAGTATAAATATAAAAGGTTGTAGTATGGAGGGGTAGAATGTTAGGAACAGTAGTTAATTGTGGAACAATAATATTAGGTTGTATTGTAGGATTAGTAGTTAAGGGGAGATTAAAAGAAAAAGTTAGTACGACAATAATGAATGGACTAGCTTTATGTGTTTTATATATAGGAATATCAGGAGCGCTAAAAGGAGAAAATACTCTACAGATGATAATTTCTGTAGGGGTAGGGGCTCTTATAGGTGAGTTAATTGATATTGATAAAGGGTTGAAAAGTATAGGGGATTATTTAGAAAGTAAATTTAATAAAGGTAATGGAGAAAAATCAATATCTGAAGGTTTTGTAACAGCAAGCTTGCTATTTTGTGTTGGTGCTATGGCTATAGTAGGATCTTTAGAAAGTGGTCTTCAAGGTAATCACACAACCTTATATGCTAAGTCAATATTAGACGGAATATCTTCAATAATATTTACATCAACTCTAGGAATAGGAGTTATGTTTTCTGCTGTAGCTGTTTTAATATATCAAGGTGGAATTACACTTTGTGCAGGGATTCTTGGAGGGATATTAAGTACAGTGGTTATAGGAAATATGTCTGCCGTAGGTAGTTTGTTAATAGTAGGTCTTGGACTAAATATGCTAGGGGTTACAAAGATTAAGGTGGCAAATCTGTTGCCAGCTATATTTATTCCAATAATATTCGGAATCTTTTAAGAAAATGGGGAAAGATATAAATAAGAACATATGTTGTGTTATAATGGTTGAGAATTAGGAAGGAGGAATTTAATTATGGATTTAAAGTCGTTATTAAATAAGGAACAATATGAGGGTGCTATTACTGTAGAGGGACAGGTCTTAATACTAGCTGGAGCAGGTTCAGGTAAGACAAGAGTTCTTACATATAGAATGGCACATATGATTGAAGATTTAGGTATACCACCTTATAAGATCTTAGCGATAACCTTCACTAATAAGGCAGCCAAGGAAATGAAGGATAGAATTAAGAAAATTGTTGGAGACAAGGCAGAGGATATGTGGATATCTACATTCCATTCAACTTGTGTAAGGATTTTAAGAAGAGAAATTCAACATTTAGGATATAAAAGCAATTTTACTATATATGATACATCAGACCAAAAGACTCTTATTACAGAGTGTATGAAGTCTCTAAATATAAATGATAAAGATATTACTCAAAGAGAAATTATGGGTAAGATAGGTAGAGCTAAAGATAAGATGCAAAGCGCAGATAGCTTTAAGAGGGAGAATGAATCTAACTTTAGAGAAAACAAAATAGCAGATGTTTACTTAATGTATCAAAAGAGATTAAAAGAAAACAATGCTATGGATTTTGATGACTTAATATTTAAAACAGTAGAATTATTTAAGAAAAATCCAGATGTTTTAGAGTTTTATCAAAGAAAGTTCCAATATATTATGGTTGATGAGTACCAAGATACAAATGGAGCACAATATGAGTTTATAAAGCTCCTAGCAGCTAAGTATAAGAATCTTTGTGTAGTGGGAGATGATGACCAAAGTATATATGGGTGGAGAGGTGCTGATATATCCAATATTTTAAACTTCGAAAAAGACTATCCATCAGCAAAGGTTATTAAGCTTGAACAAAACTATAGATCAAAAGGAAATATCTTAAGTGCAGCTAATGTAGTTATCGCGAATAATAATTATAGAAAAGATAAGGCATTAAGAACTGAACAAGAAGCAGGAAGTAAAATAAAGATATATAGATCCTTTGATGATAGAGCAGAAGGTGACTTTGTATCTAAGACTATTGCAGATATTAAACATAAAGAAGGAAGAAAAAATGAAGATTTTGCAATTTTATATAGAACGAATGCACAATCTCGTATATTTGAAGAAACCTTAAGAAGAAGAGGAATTTCTTATAAGATAGTTGGTGGAACTAGATTCTATGATAGAAAAGAAATTAAGGACCTTCTATCTTACTTAAAGGTATTGGTGAATCCACAGGATGATATTAGTTTAAGAAGAATTATTAATGTTCCAAAGAGAAGTATAGGAGATGCTACTGTAGGGAAAGTACAAGACTTTGCTGATGACTTTGAATTGGATTTATGGGATGCGTTAACTCAAGCTAGAAGTATTCCTTCATTAACAGCAAGAAATGCCACTTGTATAGAGAAGTTTACAACATTAATGGATAATTTTATGGAATTAAAAGATGCAGTTCCTGTGTCTGTACTTATAGAAAGCATACTTAAAGATACAGGCTATTTAGATGAATTATCTAAATCAAATGAAATAGAAGATAAGAGTAGAATAGAGAACTTAAAGGAATTAGTATCAGATGCTGTTGACTTTGAAAAAAGTAGTGAAGATAAGTCTTTGGAAGCTTACTTGGAAAAGGTATCATTAGTCCAAGATACAGATAAGTTGGAGGAGGAAGATGAAGGAGAAGGTTCTGTAGTATTAATGACTGTTCATAGTGCCAAAGGATTAGAATTCCCAGTTGTATTTATGGTTGGTATGGAAAATGGAATATTCCCTAGTGAAGCTGACTTTAATGAAGAAGACAAGATGGAAGAGTCTAGAAGACTTTGCTATGTTGCTATAACTAGAGCTAAAGAAATGCTATATATGACTTCTGCAGAAGTTAGAAAGCAATTTGGTAGAACTGTTGCATATAGTCAATCAGACTTTATAGGAGAAATAAAATCTGATTTAAAGGAATACATTAATGAAAGAGGTTTAGCTGGTACTTCAACTTTTGCAAAGCCTATGAATACAGGAGTTAATAACCCTCATAGCTTAAGAAATAATATGTATTCTTCTAATAGAAATATATCTGGGGCAAGCAATACTTCTGGTGGAAGTGGTACGTCTATTACATCTGATGAAATTACTATGGGAAGAAAAGTTAAACATGATAAGTTTGGTGTTGGAACAATAGTTTCAATAACTCCATCTGGCAATGATAAGAAGTTAACTATAGCTTTTGATAAGCAAGGTGTTAAGATGCTTATGTTATCAATGGCTAATTTAGAGGTATTATAATATTTAGGAGGAATCCATTAATGGATAAGAATAAAAGAATTGAAGAGTTAGTAAATGAGTTAAACAGATATTCATATGAATATTATACATTAAATGCACCTTCAGTTTCTGATAAGGATTATGACAAAAAATATGACGAGTTAAGAATGTTGGAAGAGGAGACTGGATATATTCTTCCATACTCTCCTACATTAAGGGTTGGAGATACTGTTCTTGAAGGATTTAGCAAGTATACTCATAAAGGCAGATTGTGGAGTATGGATAAAGCTCAAAGTGTAGAGGAACTTAAGGAATGGCATAATAGAAATAAAAAATTCATAGAAGCTATGAGAGCTCAAGGTGAAGATTTACCAGATTTAAAATATGTATTAACTAAAAAGTTTGATGGATTAACTATTAATTTAACATATGATGAAAATGGTGTACTTGTTACAGCTGCTACTAGAGGAACTGGAGAAATAGGGGAAGAAGTAACAGCACAAGTAAAAACTATAAAATCTATTCCATTAAAGATAGATTCTAAGGATGTATTTGAGGTTCATGGTGAAGCTATAATGACTACTGAAGCCTTTGAAGAATATAATAAGAAAGCAGAAGTACCACTTAAGAACTTAAGAAATGGTGCAGCTGGTGCCTTAAGAAACCTAAATGTTAAGGAAACTGCTAATAGAAATCTATCAGCATTTTTCTATGATGTTGGATATAAAGAAGGAAAAGGCTTTAAAACATATTTAGATATGATGGAATTTATTAAAGAAAAAGGTCTTCCAGTTGATGATTATTTAGAAGTGTGCACATCTATGGAGGAAATAGAAAAACAAATAGAATATATAAAAAATATTAGATTTGATTTGAATTATGACATAGATGGATTAGTAATAGCTATAGATGATATTAGAACTAGAGAGTTGTTAGGATATACAATTAAGTTCCCTAAGTGGGCCATAGCTTATAAGTTTGAAGCTCAAGAGGCAACAACTAAACTTTTAGATGTTGAGTGGAATGTAGGTAGAAGTGGTAGAGTTGGACCTACAGCATTGCTTGAGCCAGTTGAATTGGCCGGTGTAACGGTAAAGAGGGCTACACTTAATAATATGGACGATATAAAAAGAAAAGGTGTTAGAATTGGAGCAGAGGTGTTTGTGAGGCGTTCTAATGATGTAATACCTGAAATAATGGGAGTAGTTCAAGAAAGTGTAGATAATTCTAAAGAAATTACTCCGCCAGAAGTATGCCCTGCATGTGGAAGCCATTTAGTGTTAGATGGAGCACATTATTTCTGTGAAAATACATTGTCTTGTAAACCACAGATGGTAAAAAGTATTGTTCACTATGCTTCAAGAGAAGCTATGAATATAGAAGGCTTCTCTGAAAAGACAGCAGAACAATTATTTGAAAAGCTAAATATTAAATCTATTTCTGATTTATATAAACTTAAAAAAGAAGAATTAGTAACACTAGAGAAGTTTGGAGAAAAGAAGGCTCAGAAGTTACTTGATGCAGTAGAGAAAAGTAAAAATTGTGAACTATATGCATTTATATATGCTCTTGGAATACCGAATGTAGGAGTTAAGACAGCAAAGGATTTAGTTGCTAAGTTTAAATCTTTAGATGGAATAAAGAATGCTAGCTTTGAAGAATTAGTAGATATACAAGACGTAGGAGATATTGTAGCAAAATGTGTATTAGAATTCTTTAGAGAAGAGAAGGTAATACAAACTATAGATGAACTTCTTGAACTTGGTGTAAGACCAAAGTATGAGGAAAAAGAAATTATAGAGAGTCCATTTGTAGGAAAGACAGTAGTTGTTACAGGAACATTAAAGAATTATACAAGAGGAAGTATTAAAGAAAAGTTAGAGTCATTAGGAGCAAAGGTGTCTGGAAGTGTTAGTAAGAAAACTGATTATGTTTTAGCAGGCGAAGAAGCAGGTTCTAAACTTACAAAAGCTATTGACCTAGGAGTAAAAGTAATTTCAGAAGATGAATTTGAAGAGATTATAGGTAAGTAAAATGAAAAGAATAATTAATTTATTAAGTTTAGTATCAGCTATAATAACTTGTGGATTAATAATATGTACACTTATGACATCTTATCAGTTTTTTTATGTAGGGCAAGTTTTTAATTCTTATATGCCAATACAAGTTGGATCAGCAGTAACTATGGCCTTGCTTGCATTAAGGTTTTGGTTAAACGAGAATGGTGGTAAGAGAATAACATATTCAGCTATAAGTATTTTAATTAGTTTAATTCTTTTATTTTCAATTTCATTAGTAAGATAGGAAGAAGCTGCTTAAAGGCAGCTTCTTCTATTTATGTTTTTTTATAACCTAAAAAATATATAAATATATAAATATATAAATAAAAAAAGTTAAAAACATAAAAATATATAAACATATAAATATGCTAACAAAAAATAAAAAATCATACATGCGTGTAGCGTGTATGATTTTTCTATTTAAAGTCCGCTTGTTTTATCTTTTCTATCGAAGTCCTTAATGTTATCAATATTAGATGAATCTTCATTTTCTACACCAAAGAAATCCATAAAGTCAGAAGTTATTAAGTCTGCTTTATCATCCGTTACATAATTGCTTTGGTTTTGAGATAAAAAGTCTAGCTTTTGATAAATCTTTTCTAAAATATAATTCTTGTATTTTAATTGACGATAAGCTTTTAAGGCTGTGATAAATAACCATATACCAATAAACATAAATGTTACCATAAAGATTATCGCAACTACACAACTTGCGCCAAATAATATAGACATAGCATAACCTCCCGAATAAATATATTATCATTATAGCACATAAAATAAATATTTATTATTAAAGTTAATATTAAAAAAGTGATTATTAGATATTATTCATGGATATAATCATAGATACTTGATGAGTTAAGGAGGGAGCTATATGAAGAAAGTTATTGTCCCTTTAATTGTGGGAATTTTTATAATAATATTTGTTTTAGGATTTGTTGAAGTAGATAATACAGATACCTCTGTTAGCTCAGACGCTATAGTTTATAGTGTTGCTAGTATAGCTGACAATTTAGAAAAAGTTACGGGATTATCAAAGCGAGAAGAGGATATTATTTGTGCAACTAGTAAGGGGTTAATAAAAAAGGACTCAAAAGGTGAGATTGTTTCTGAATTAGCAAAAGAGATAAATGTAAAAGATGATGGAATAGAATATGAATTTATCTTAAATGATAATATATATTGGAGTAATGGGGATAAGATTACTCCTGATGATATAAAAGGATTTTTTAAAGAGTTAATAAAATCAGAAGATGAAGAAAATATAAAAGCGATATTAGATGTTTATGGTGCAAAAGCATTTAGGGATGGAGAAGGATCTTTTGATAAAGGAGTTGCAATAACAACAGGAGATAATTCCATTAAAATAAGATTAAATAAAAAGAACGATGAATTCTTAGATGACCTTACTAAACCTCAATATAGAATAAGAAAATTATTGCCTGTTTGGGGTAATATAAAGGATACATATAATGAATTGCTCTATAGTGGAGATTATATGATTACGGCTTTTGATGATAATAAGGTGACTTTATCAAAAAATAAATGGGGGGAAGGCCCAAGCATCATAGATTTAGTTAAAGATGATAATGAGGAATTAGCCATGGCATCCTTTGAGATAGGAAAGAGAGATGTAGTTATCAACCCTCCAAATAGTCAGCTAGAAAAGTTAAAAAATGAAAATAAGCTGTTAACATTTTCATCTGATGAAGGGTATTATTTATCTATAAATAGCAATGAAGATGGATTATCTTTGTCTTCTAGAAGAGAAATATATAAACATATTTACAAAGCAACTGACGAATTTATGGATACCAATCCAGAAAGAGTAGAGTCAGCTGAGGGTAGTTATTTTAGAGCGGATAAAGAGGATCTGACTAAGCTTCAAACAAGGAAAGTAAGCATCAATCAAGATGGAGAATTAGAAAAAATGGAGTCTTTAACCCTATTAGCAGAAGATTCAGATGAGAGTAGAGATTTATGCAAGTTCTTAGTAACTTGGTTTAAAGATAATCTTTCTATTAACCTAAAATATTCTCTTGTTAAAGCTGAAGATTTAGATGATTTAGATTTATTGAAAAGATATGATATAGTTCTTATAAACGTTGAATCTAATTCAAATGAAAAAAAAGAATTTTATACAGAGTTATCTGCCTTTCTAAACGATAATGAAAAGTTAATTTTAGAAGAAGAGATAAATGATGGTTCTAAAGATTTTAAAAAGATAGAAGAAAAGTTGTTTAATGATTGTACTATAATTCCTGTAATGTTTTCTAATGAGAATATTGCTGTATCAAGTAAGGTGAGCAATATTAGTGTGGACGGGAATGGAAATATTGAATTCTCTAGTATTGAAAGTAAGGAAAATTAAGAGCTGGAATTAATCCAGCTCTTTTGTTTCATCAGGTATTTCTTCTATGATATCGTCCTTGTCGGAGTCTAATATATCTTCAGTAACTGTTATTGGTTCTTCTTCTCTTATAGGAGAAAGGTTAATATCATCTTTAAAATTCATTTCATTTATTACATCGTCATTTAAATAATGTATCAAAACAAAGAAAATCAGCATATTTTTACTACTATCAAATGTATCTTTAGAGCGGCTAAATGAGTTCTTCTTTTTAGAATAGGTAATAGATTTAGTAAAAATAGGTGCCATACCTGAACTTTCAGGAGTAGGCAAATTAGGCATTCTAAAGAAACTTTCATCTAGCATATCTGCAGATTTTAATGATAATCCACGGTAACGTTCTGTTTCGTCTAAAGTAGGTGCTTCTGGCCAACTTAATATAAGATTAGAATTTATAAAATATTTTCTATATAAATTAGATATCATATTTTTATGTTCTAATTGATTATCTGAGCTCCTTGAGTGTAAAAGTATGGCCAAAAAGTAGAAACATATTTCAAAAGAAGAATATTTTACTTCTTTTTTGTCTGTCAACTTTAAGAAGATTCCCTTCTCACTATCATAAAGCCCTTCTAACTTATAAAGAATTTCTTCAGATTTTTCATTAAAGGAGATAATATTAGTATTCTTATATGAGTCGTTTAAAGCAATAGCAAAAAGTGAACAACTATCTAATGCTGAAACATAGTAATCTTTCTCATCAAATTTATTTGTTAGGAAATCTGATAAATCTATTATAAGATTTTTGCATTTTTCTTCATTTGAGAATTTATAGAATACATTAAATGCTAATAGGATTTTACATCCTTCCTCAAAAGAAAGGTTATATAATGCATCTTTAAAATCGTCAAACATTTCTAATATTTGAAGAGAAAAGTTTCTATAGTCATCACTTATAGGATCATCAGGATTATAAAGAGAGTAAAGATAATATGCATTCATCATAAAAGCTTGATCCGAAAAGTTGAATTTCTTATCTTTATCTATTAAGTTATAGCCCTTTGAATTTCCTTCTGATAAATTTTTTTTCTCTACAAAAACTCCTTCAGAGTTTCTTAAGTTTTCGTAATAAAAGCTAAGCTGTTCCTTCGCTAGGTGCTTGTAAGCATTCTCAAGTGAATCAGATCTGCGTGAACCTTTATTATAATTGCTATAGTAGTTACTTAATTCTAAGATGCTTAAGGTCATTAATGCGTTTGTAGCAGGAATTATATCCTTCTTAAATGTATCCTCATCAAATCCATGAGATGTCTTGTTATGAATAAATACTGGAGATGATTTCCTGTACAGGCATATTAGTGGAGAAAAATTGTTTAATATGCTAATATCATTATTAGAAGATTTTTTTGATGACCTAAATGAAGTGGTTATCCCACACTTAGAGTTAAGCACTATAGTTTTTATAGCTTCTTTTGAAAGATGAAAAAGTTGACCACTTATATCATTTTGAGAAAGACTGTTCATTCTGAAAAATGGTCCTATATATCTCAATTTATTCACCTCATATTTATTATTCTTATTAATTAATATGAGAGAGTTTATGAAATAGTGCATAAAATCCAAATTAAAGGAGATTTTTTTGATGAAAGAAGGAAAATTAAATTTTGATGATTTAAGAAATATAATTTTAGATAGTAGAAAAGTTAAGAGGGACGAAGTTACTATAAGAAATGATGTTGGAGAAGATTGCTCTGTTATAAATTTTGGTGATTATGAAGGGATATTTTCAACAGACCCAATTACAGGGGCATCAGAGAATGTAGGAAAACTAGCAGTGCATATTAATTGTAATGATATTGCATCTGCTGGAGGAGAGCCTGTAGCTTTGTTAGTTACAATTATGGCACCAACTTCATCATCATTAGAGGACATAAAGAATATAATGAATGAGATAAGTGAAGAGGCAGCAAAGTTAAATGTGGAAGTAATAGGTGGTCATACGGAAGTAACTTCTGCTGTAAATAAGTTAATTGTGTCTATAACTGTTATTGGAAAAAGTTTAAAGGGAACCTCTATTAGTACAGCTGGGGCTAATGAGGGAGATGACATAATTATTACTAAATATATTGCATTAGAAGGAAGTTCTATTTTAGCAAATGATTATGAAAATAGATTAAAGCATGTTTTAACAGATAAAGAATTAGATGAAGCTAGGGGACTTATTGATTATATAAGTGTTTTAAAGGAAGGAAAAATTGCCTCTAAGTATAATGTGACTTCAATGCACGATATAACAGAAGGAGGGCTTTTAGGAGCACTTTTTGAAGTATCTATGGCTTCTAATAAAGGGTTTATTATATATGAAGATAAAATACCAATGTTAGATGTTACAAAAAAAATAGTTAGTGAATTTAAAATAAATCCATTAAGGTTAATTTCTTCTGGAAGTATGTTAATAACTTCTTCTGAAGGAGATAAAGTTGTGGATGCTTTACAAAGAGAAGGGATAAAAGCAACTATTATTGGAAAAGTAACAAAAAATAAAGGAATTTTAGTATCAAATGGGGTAGAATTAGAGGTGGAAGAACCTAAAAGGGATGAGTTATTTAATATAAAATAAAACTAGAAGGTGAAAGAATGAGAATAGATAATAGAAAAAAAGATCAACTTAGAAGAGTAAAGGTAACAAGAAATTATACAAAATATGCAGAGGGATCTGTTTATATAGAGGTTGGAGATACAAAGGTTTTATGTAATGTATCAATAGAGGATAAGGTGCCACCTTTCCTAAAAGGTTCAGGAGAAGGATGGATTACAGCTGAATATAATATGCTTCCAAGAGCAACTGGTACAAGGAAGGTAAGAGATATAGCTAGACTAAAGGTTGATGGACGTACAATGGAAATCCAAAGACTTATAGGTAGAGCTTTAAGGTCAGTTGTAGATTTAAAAGCTTTAGGTGAAAAAACATTATGGATAGATTGTGATGTAATACAAGCTGATGGAGGAACAAGAACAACATCAATATCAGGAGCTTTTATAGCTATGGTAGATGCAGTTAATAAACTTCATAGAGAAAAGCCTTTCAAGGTATACCCAATAAGAAGTTTTGTTGCAGCAACAAGCGTAGGAATAGTAGGCGGGGATATGCTACTAGACTTATGTTATGAAGAGGATTCTAATGCTAAAGTTGACATGAATGTAATTATGACAGATGAAGGTGCTTTTGTAGAGGTTCAAGGAACTGGAGAAGATAGTCCTTTTACTAGGGCTGAATTAAATGAATTATTAGATTTAGGTGAGAAGGGAATAAAACAAATGATTCATGTCCAAAAAGAAGCATTAAAGATGGATGCACTATGGATAGGTACTGGGGGAGAAAAATAGGATGAAAAAGTTAATAATAGCAAGTAACAATAAACATAAGATAGAAGAGATTAAATCTATGTTATGCGGAATGCCTTTTGAAATAAGATCGTTAAAAGAAGAAAATATTGATATAGATGTTGTAGAAGATGGAACAACTTTTGAAGAAAATTCTAAGAAAAAAGCTAGTGAAATAGCTGAATTTTTAAGAAACAAAGGTGAGAAAAGTTTTATTGTGCTGTCAGATGATTCTGGATTAGAAGTAGATTATCTTAATGGTGAGCCAGGTATATATTCTGCTAGATACTCAGGAGAACATGGCAATGATAGAGAAAATAATATTAAGTTATTAAGAAATTTGAATAATGTTCCTTTTGAAAAGAGGGGGGCTTGTTTTGTTTGCCATATATCTTTAATTGATGATAATGGTGAGTATATAGGAATAAGAGGAGAAGCAAGAGGAAAAATTCTTAAGGAATTACCAGATGAAGATGGCTTTGGATATGATCCTATATTCTATTATGAACCTTTAGGTAAAACATTTGCGGAGTTAGCAGGAAAAGAGAAGAATGAAATTAGTCATAGAGGAGTAGCGTTAAAAGAACTAAAAGATAAGATAGCAAAGTTTATATAAGGTGGGGAATGAATTGTTAATAGCAGTGATAAGTGACACACATAGAGTTGCAAAATATATTAATATAGCAAAAGAATATATAAAATCTGCAGATGTATTAATACATCTAGGTGATAATTCAGAAGATATTGAGGAATTAACTAATGGATTTAAGGGAAAAGTATATGGTGTAAGAGGAAATTGTGATTTTACTAATAATTATCCTAAGGAAAATATAATTGTTTTAGAAGGCAAAAAGATATTGATTACTCATGGAGATCTATATGGAGTTAAGTATAGCCTAACTAATTTGTATTATAGGGCTAAAGAGGTTGAAGCTGATATAGTTTTATTTGGGCATACACATGAACAATTAATATTAAATGAGGATGGCATTATATTTATGAATCCAGGAAGTATATCTCTCCCTAAATTAAGAGGTAGACATATAGGGTATATTGATATAGAAAATGAAAAAGTAAAGGATGTTAGACTTAAAGAAGTAAAATGTTTGTAGTATTATGTAGAAAAGTAAGAGTGTAAAAGATGCTAAAATTTTAAATTATCTTTATTTAGGTCGATTTTTCTTTATAATTCAATAATATATATTTTTCTTTTAAAAAAGGTATTGACGGATTAATGGTCATACTGTAGAATAATCATTGTCGTCGCGAGAGAGCGATGCCGGTGATACCGGGGTGTGGCGCAGATGGGAGCGCGCGTGGTTTGGGACCATGAGGTCGCAGGTTCGATCCCTGTCACCCCGACCACTTTCCAAAACAAGATTAAAAAAAATCTTGACAAATGCGGAGAGATATCATAAAATAATATTCGTTCTCGAAAGAGAAAATATGCGTCTTTAGCTCAGCTGGATAGAGCAACGCCCTTCTAAGGCGTGGGCCAGGAGTTCGAATCTCTTAAGACGCACCATAT